>CALDGA010000213.1 GCA_937942085.1 uncultured Flavobacteriales bacterium | reverse complement strand
TCGCCTATTGACCGTCGTCCGAAGTTCCATTTGTATAAGCCGAATATCACAGCCATCACGGGTATTGCCTGGGATCACATCAATGTGTTCCCCACGTTTGAGGATTATGTGGACCAATTCCGCCTGTACCTCGACACCGTCGAAGCCGGCGGGGCTGTCATTTACAACGAACGCGATGCAGTGCTCAAAGAAGTGGTGGAAACCTCGAGCGCAACGGTCAAGCACTTTGCTTATTCCTTGCCAAATTATGAGATTGTTGATGGCCAAACCTTTATTGAGACGCCTGAGGGCATGATGCCGCTCCAAGTCTTTGGCGCGCACAACCTTAGTAATATGGAGGCGGCGCGTTGGTTGTGCCTCGAGATGGGCGTTCAGGAGGAGGAGTTTTATGATGCTATCATGAGCTTCACTGGGGCACAGAACCGCATGGAGGTGTTCCATGAGGGAACGCAAACGAAGGTGTTCCGAGACTTTGCACATGCCCCGTCTAAGGTGGGGGCTTCTGTGAAGGCATTGAAGGAGCAGTTTGGACAAGTACGTGTGGTGTTGGAATTGCATACGTTTAGCAGCTTGAATCCAGAGTTTTTACCCCAGTACCATGGGGTGATGGACGGTGCCGATGAAGCCTGGGTGTATTACAGCCCAGGAGCGGTCGCACACAAGAAGTTGCCGCCATTGAGTAAGGAGGACGTGAGCGAAGCCTTTGGGCCCGGCGTTCAGGTTTTTGATGATGCGCAGGCATTGGAATTGGCCCTTCAAAACAATGGTTCAAACAAGGCCATGGCACTGATGAGCAGTGGAAATTTTTCCGGCTTGGACTTGAAAGCTATTGTATCCCACTATTAAATAGTAAATTTGCGGCATGAGCAAGAGAGAAATCATTGATGCAAGAGAGCTGAACATCGCATTGAATCGATTGTGTTGCAAGCTCATTGAAAACCACGGCGATTTCTCGAATTCTATTTTGATTGGGCTCCAACCTCGCGGAGTTCAAGTAGTGGACAGATTAGTCAAACTTTTGAAAGAAACCTACGGTGTTGCTGAGGTGCGCACGGGAAAATTGGACATCACCTTCTTTAGAGATGATTTCCGCAGACGCCCGGGGCATTTGCAACCAAACCGAACGCAAATCGATCATTTGGTCGAGGATCAACGCGTGGTTTTTGTGGATGACGTGCTGTACACGGGCCGTAGCATTCGCGCCGCCATGGATGCGATTTTGAGCTACGGGAGACCGGCAAAAATGGAATTGCTTACCCTTATAGATCGAAGATTTTCTCGCGACCTGCCCATCCAACCGGATTACAAAGGCCGCCAAGTGGACAGCATTGCTTCCCAGCGCGTCGAAGTTTTGTGGGAGGAGGTCGATGGCCGCGATGCTGTCGTATTAACCGAGAACCCATCATGAGCGAACTCTCTGTCAACCACCTGCTAGGCATCAAGCACCTCAACAAAGAGGATATCCAACTTATTCTTGATACCGCAGCCCAATTTAAAGAGGTCATCAATAGACCCATTAAAAAGGTTCCGACACTAAGAGATATTACCATCGCCAACCTATTTTTTGAAAACTCTACCCGTACGCGCCTTTCTTTTGAATTGGCCGAAAAGCGCTTAAGTGCCGATGTGGTGAATTTTTCTGCTGCCTCTTCCTCTGTGAAGAAAGGCGAAACTTTGGTCGATACGGTCAACAATATCCTAGCTATGAAAGTGGATATGGTGGTCATGCGCCACCCAAATCCAGGGGCTGGGGAATTCCTATCACAACATGTCGATGCCTCTATCGTGAATGCCGGTGACGGTGCCCACGAGCATCCCACTCAAGCCTTGCTTGACGCCTTCTCCATCCGTGAAGCCGTAGGTACCTTGGAAGGCACGAAGGTGGCCATCGTTGGGGATATCGTCCACAGCCGAGTGGCACTGTCGAATGTATTGTTGCTTCAGAAAATGGGGGCAGAGGTCATGGTTTGTGGTCCTTCTACCTTGGTGCCAAAATACATGCACACTCTAGGTGTGAAGGTGGAGTACGACCTACAGAAAGCTATTGAGTGGTGTGATGTCGCGAACATGTTGCGCGTACAGCACGAACGTCAAGATATCAAGTACTTCCCGTCTATCGCGGAGTACCGCGCACAATATGGATTGACCATGGAGCATTTGGACGGATTGGAAAAGCCGATCACCATCATGCACCCTGGACCGATCAACCGTGGGGTAGAGATCACCTCTGAGGTGGCAGACAGCGAACACTCAATTATCTTGAACCAAGTAGAAAACGGGGTGGCCGTACGTATGGCCGTCTTGTACTTGCTCGCGGAGAAGCGCAAACTCAATAAGGAATAATGGCACTGGAATTGGTAGTCATGGGTGCGGCAAGTGCCACCCCAACGTCGAACCAATACACGACCTCGCAACTGTTGAAGATGCGGGAACACTATTTCCTCATCGATTGTGGCGAGGGCACTCAGAAGCAATTGCGCCGCAGTAAAATCAAGTTTTCGCGCATCAATCACATTTTCATTTCACACCTCCACGGCGATCATTTCTTCGGGTTGGTGGGGTTGTTGAGCAGCTTTCATTTGCTGGGCCGTACGACGCCACTGACGGTCTATGGCCCGCCGAAATTGAAGGATTTGATCTTGGCCCAATTCCGCGCTTCAGGCACCTTCACTTCGTACCCTATACATTTTGCGGTGACCCAACACAAGGTGCCGCAGGTGTTGTTGGAGACGGACGATTACACCATTTCGAGCTTCCCACTCAAGCACCGCATTGCCACGACAGGGTTTTTGTTTGAGGAGAAAGAGCAGGTGCGCAAGCTCAATAAGCCGGTGGCCGATGCCTATGGGGTGCCGGTATGTGATTACCATTGGATCAAGGACGGTAAGGATTGGACGAGTGAGGAGGGCCAATTGGTCCCTAATAAAGAACTCACCTTCGATCCGCCTGCCCCATTGCGCTATGCCTTCGCCTCCGATACGATGTACACGCCCGATACCGCGACCTATATTCAAGGTGTAGATCTTTTATACCATGAAAGTACCTTCTGCGAGGACAAGGCTAAACGCGCGCATGAAACTATGCACAGTACGGCCAAGGAGGCGGCCATTGTGGCGAAAGAAGCGGGTGCCACGCATTTGCTTTTGGGCCATTTTAGTGCGCGCTACCGGGACTTTGAGCAGTTCAAGGAGGAAGCTTTGGAGTGGTTTGATTCCGTTTGGTTGGCAAAAGAACTACATTCGTATCGCTTGAGCTCAAAAGGGCTGAAAGTAGAGTCCCTAATGACGAGCCCCTCGGATGAAAAATAAAGCTTTAGCAGTATTATTCCTGACCATCTTCCTCGACCTCATGGGGTTTGGGTTGATCATACCTATTCTGCCTACCTACGCTAAGACGTTGGGTGCCACCGATGCGATGGTGGGACTGTTGGGGACGTCCTTTAGTATCATGCAATTCATCTTTGCCAGCTTTTGGGGTGGTTTGAGTGATAAGTACGGACGTCGCCCTATCATGTTGGTGAGTATTGGAATCATGGTGGTGGCCTATGTGCTCTTTGCCAATGCGACGGTACTGTGGTTGCTTTTTGCGACCAGGTTATTAAAGGGTTTTGGTGCGGCGAACTTGAGTGTAGCGCAGGCTTATATCAGCGATGTGGTGCCACAAGACCAGCGCACGAAGGCCTTCGGTTTTATTGGTGCTGCCTTTGGTTTGGGTTTCATTTTCGGGCCGTCCATCGGTGGTGTGATCAATGAATATTATGGCGTTTCCGGGGTAGGGTATTTCGCGGCTATTTTGGGAGGGGTAAACTTCTTGATGGCTTGGTTGTATTTGAAAGAGTCCTTGGTAGAGAAATCTGCCACTCGTGATCTCTTCCCGAACCCGTTTAAGGATTTAGTGAGATTCCGTCACATCCCAGAGGTCAATGCCTTGTTTACCATCAATTTCGTTTATGTATTGGGGTTCTCGATGATGCAGATTACAGCCACCTTGCTGTGGGCGGAACACTTTGGATTGAGCGAGATGCATATTGGATATGTATTTGCGTATGTCGGGTTGTTGGCGGTGATTATTCAGGGCGGTTTGATAGGGTATTTTAATACTTGGTTCGGAGAGCGGAATTTATTGGTGCTCGGGACGTTGTTTGTGGCCTTGGGGCTGTACGGGATGCCCTATGTGCCGACGGATCACTTTGGATTGGAATTGGTGTGTATGACCTTCTTGTCTTTGGGAAATGCATTGTTGACGCCAACGGTGAGTTCGTTATTGAGCAGCTATGCGCCAGAGGGGATGCAGGGCAAGATTTTGGGAACGAATCAGAGTGTTGGTTCACTCGCCCGTGTGCTGGGTCCTGCCATCGGTGGGGTAGCCTATGGGCTTCATTTTTCATATCCGTATGTACTTGCGGGTAGTATCGCATTGATCGTGAGTGTTTTAGCGCTGCGATTGCGTCGTAAGCATTTGTAGAAAGGGGTTTTTAAGAAAATTGGACCCTGAAAAAAACAATAGATGTTTAAACATTTATATGCCTTTTGAGTTATACATTCGCAACCCATTTTAACAACCAATTACAAAATGAAAAAACTAGCATTGATGGCCGCTCTAGGCCTTTTCGTTGCAAGCTGTAACTCGGATAAAGCAGCTGAAGCAACTACCGGTGAAGCACACGAAGTTACAGCAAATGGCGCAGGTGAAACTGTAGCTCTGGACTCAGGTTCAACTGTGGCTTGGAGAGGTTTCAAAACTTACGTTCAATCTGAGCACCTCGGTACTGTGAATGTACATGAAGGTACTTTTGAGGTAGCGGACGGTAAGTTGGTAGGTGGTACGATCACTATTGATATGAATTCTATCTCTTGTACTGATATCGAAGATGAAGGCAAGCGTGGTTCGTTGGAAGGCCACTTGAAATCACAAGATTTCTTCTTCGTGGACAGCTTCCCAACAGCAGTGTTCGAAATCGTAGAGGTATTGGATCCTAGTGAAGCGACTAAATACAGCACCGTTACGGGTAACTTGACCCTTCGTGGAACAACGAACAGCATCACTTTCCCAGCAGATGTAGTAGCAGGTGAGGAAGGCGTGAAGTTCATGGCGCCTACGTTCAGCATCGATCGTACGTTGTGGGGGGCGAAGTACCATGATCGCGAGGACGTTTCAATCGCTGAATCACTAAAAGATAAATTGATTGATCATAGCATTGAGTTAACAATCAAAGTGAAAGCGACCAGATAAGGTATTTTCTTAGAATAGAATGATAACGGACCCCTGCCTTCTGGTAGGGGTTTTTTATTTGCTGTAAATCTGTTGAAGTGCTTGTGCTGCCGAGGAGTACTGGAAGGTAAAACCAGCTCCTACAATTTTTGCGGGGCTCACCTTTTGACTCATCAAAGCTAAGGTGGCCATTTCTCCCAAGACCAGCTTTAAAACAAAGCCTGGAACTGCGGGAAAGATCATAGGTCTACGTATGGCACGGCATAATTCCTTTATAAACGCTTTGTTTGTCAAGGGTGATGGACCTACGGCATTATAAGGTCCCGAAGAGATGGGTTGGGTGGCTGCGAAGAGGAACATGCGGGCCAAATCCTCCACGTGGATCCAACTGGTCCACTGGTTGCCGGAGCCCAGGGGAGAGGCAATGCCCCATTTTGCAAAGGGTTCAAGTTGTCCCAAAACACCGGCGCCTTGGTCGAGTACAATGCCGATGCGCAGTTGCACGCTTCGACAGCGGCTGGATTCAAACTTCTGGGTATAACTCTCCCAAGTCCTGGTGACCGAAGCTAAAAAATCGTCTGCGGCAGGTGAGGTTTCGTCGAGTTCGTTGTTGAAGTCGCTTCCATAAATCCCAATAGCAGAGGCGCTGACCACAGAAGAAGGGCCATTCTTGACTTTTTGCAAGGCATTAATCAATAATTGGGTGCCTTGTACGCGAGAGTCCATGATGGCTTGCTTGTATTTTGGGGTCCACCGCTTGCTGACAGTGGCACCGGCCAAATGAATGAGGTGGTCCGCACCTTCTAAAGCCGCCAGGTCAATGGTCCCTTGGTCTGTATTCCAAGTATAAACTTTTACACCCTCCATAGACAAGCCTTTTCTTGTGGAAAGAATACGCACGCTGTGGTTTTCTTCAAGAAGTTGGTTTACAATTGCTTGTCCTACCGATCCGGTTGCACCGGTAATGGTGAAAATGGCCATGGCTGAAATTTATGTTGTGAAACTAACAATGCTGCGCCACTTTTGTTATCACTTGAAACGATTATTTCTCCATGCATACCATTGAGCCTTACTATAATTGGCGCCATCTATACCAAGCTTCGGAAGATCCGAGAAGTCCATTATATGGCTATTTCAATAGTGAGGTGTATTTCACAGATAGTATCTACGACCACGTGATTCACCCACAATGGGATAGTATAGGTTGTGAGACCTTGTACTTGAAGGTGTTGTTTGTGGATTACATCACGGGTTATTGCATCATCGAGTTTTTGGGAGAATGGAACGATGCAGTACACAACGACATCATGCGTTTAAAGCGGGATTTTGTGGATGAATTGATTCCCGAGGGCATCGATAAGTACATTTTAATCGGAGAGAACATCCTGAATTTCCACGCCGATATTCCTGATTATTATGACGAGTGGCTGGAGGAAGTTCCAGACGGGTGGATGGCCTTTATCAATCTTCGTCCTCACGTTATTCAAGAAATCAACCAGTACGGTTTGGACGCTTATTTTGTCCTAGGAGGTACCTTGGATGATCTTAGTTGGCGCACTGGTTCTCCGAAGAAATTATACGAAAAGGTCCATAAGGTCGTAGGTCGCAGATTAGGCTATTGATCCAGTGTCTTCAGGAAGGCATGAAAAGCGGCTCTGTCATTCTCAAGGGTAAACCAGCTGGCGCTCTCCTCAACCGCTGGTAACCATTGCATTTGCAACAAGTTCTCGTCGGTTTTTAGCACCCATTGATCGGCCACCACAGCCTCGTGAGCTTTGAAGTAATTCAGAATGAGTTGTTCATCTGGACGAAACTTCGAAACAAACGCATGAGTAGGGGTGTATATATGGGTCCAATGCAGCGGTCCACTAAAAGAACTGAATTCTTCCTGAATTTCTCTATTCAAGCAATGGTGCATGCCTTCGCCTACCTCTTGACCGCCGCCGGGCAACTTATTCAAGTGCACCCCGCTCCACAGTTCCTGTAGGACCAACACAGCACCTTCTTCATTTTGAATAAAGGCGTAGCAGCGCGGTGTAAATTTGGTTGGCCTTATCTTTTCCATGCTCTAGTCATTTCTCTCTTGCGGGGAGGGCCAGGCAAGGCTTCTACCTCGAAACCCGCAGCCTTCATCGAGCGTTTCACTGCGCCTTTGGCACAATAGGTGACTAATGCCCCACCGGGCTTGAGCAAACCGTACATGTTTTCAAAAACAGCATCCGTCCATAGATCCGGTTGCGCGCTAGGAGCGAAGGCATCAAAGTATATGAGGTCGTAAGCACCCTGTTCGCCGTCAAAAGTCTTCAAATCTTCCACCAACAGTCTGAAGGTGAACTGCTCGGTTAATTGGGTCGACGCTCCCGGTGTGGCGCTCAGAAACGGAGCTTCCTTACCCATACCTTGTAATCCAATAGCCTCAATCTCCTCTTTGGTGAGGGGGAATTTTTCTAGGGCATCGTATGTGATGGTTATGCCATCTTGTTGTGCCTGTTCGAAGGTGAGTCTTGCATTTAAGGCAGTGCCTAGGCCCACCTCCAATATGCGAATAGTGGATGTGCCTATGGCTTTAAGCCCGGCTTCAATGAATACGTGTTGGCTTTCCGTAAGAGCGCCGTGAATGCTGTGATAATGCTCGTCCAAGCCCGGCACCCACAGCGTGGTACTGCCGTCGGCACTTTGGGTAATATGTCTTTCCCCAGCGGTTGACATTTATCTCACGTACAATTTCTCGATGCGTGAAATAGGACCATCACAAAACTGTGTGTGGCAGGCGATACAGGCATCCACCATGTTGTTGTGCGCCTGAATTTGAACGCCAATTTCCTCAGCGCTGTGAATCTGGTTGTAAATACCGATAAAGCTCTTGGCATAGGGCTCGAATCCTTCGCCTTTCATGTGTGGCTTGGTCGGATGGGCCGTGATCATACTAAACAGAGTCTCTGAAAGCGTGGGATCCAGCTGACCTTGTTCTAAGGAATTCTTGCGATTGGTGGCCTCCTCATGCATGTCGCGCATGATTTGCGCAAGTTCACTAGGTTGATCAAGTTCCGGGGTCCAAGTTTGCTTTGGCGCCGATTCTTGTTCAGGACCACCACAACTCACAAGGGTTATGAGCCCAAGAATGAAGGAAAGAGTGAGAGTCTTACGCATCTGCAGGACGTTCAATTTTTACACCTTTGGCCTTGAACATATATTCTGCTACAGGCTCTGTAATGGCTTCGATCTCTTCTTGGCTCGCGCCACGGTCTTCGGCATAATGACGCAGCTGAGCAACTGTTGTCGTGTCCCAATAGATGTACCCGTACATCACCATATTTTGGCCCTGGCTATTCGTAGGGAGCAAGAATTCATAATCGTAATCCACGAAAAGATTGTTGCTCGAATCAATGGCAGTACTCATCCAACATCCTTTGGTGGTACATACTTGGGTAATAGGTCCCGCTACAGTGGCCCAAGCAGTATCTTCTCCTGAAGTAGCAAAGTTTAAGACTAATTCTGCCGCAGAAAATGCGCCCTCCACAAAGAAGGTGCTATCGCCAAAATTGTAATATTCAGTAGCCGCTGTTTCTTGTGCATCTTGCGAGTTATCACCATTATTATTAGCACTTTGACATGAAAAAAGTGAAAATGCTACAAGGCTCGCAATAAAGAGTTGCTTCATGGTAAATGGGTATATGTTAATTCTTGGTTTCCTTGAGGATTCCTCAATTGGAATCCCAATAAAGCTTGTACAAATTTAGTACATTTGTGCACCCAACAACAGAAGCTCATGAAAATAGAGTTGACTACTCAAAGCCGCATAGGCTCGATTGATTTTTCAAACCTCCCTTTTGGAAAATACATGTCGGATCATATGTTGGTGTGTCATTTCAAAAATGGCCAATGGCTAGAGCCTGAAATTCGTCCATATGGTCAGTTAGAATTTTCCTACAGTTTGCACGCCTTGCATTACGGTCAAGCAGCCTTTGAAGGAATGAAGGCGTACCGCAAAGAAGATGGTACGATCAGTATGTTCCGTCCACTGGATAACTTTGCAAGATTGAATAAGAGTGCTGAGCGTTTGATGATGCCTCAGGTTCCTGAAAACATCTTCATGAATGGTTTGAAGAAGCTCTTGGAAATCGATGCGCCATGGGTGCCGTCTGCAGAAGATCACAGCTTGTACATCCGTCCTTTCCTTTTTGCATCCTCTGAATTCATCGCAGCACGTCAAAGTGATGATTATACCTTCTGTATCCTGACTTGTCCTGTAGGACCATATTATAGCGGTACAGTGAAGGTGAAGATTGAGCAAGAATATACTCGTGCTACCGGCGGTGGTATCGGATATACAAAGGCCGCAGGGAATTACGGCGGTTCGTTCTACCCAACAGCTCAAGCGTTAAAAGAAGGATACAACCAAGTTATTTGGACAGATCACCGTGACCACCAGTACATTGAGGAAAGTGGAACCATGAACCTGATGTTGCTCGTAGGCGATACCTTCCTTACCCCACCACTTACAGATCGTATTTTGGCGGGAGTGACCAGACGCTCCATCATCGCTTTGATCAAAGAGCAGGGTTGGAAGATTGAAGAACGCATGATTAGCGTGGACGAAATCGTTGAGGCGGCTAAAACTGGAGCGTTGAAAGAAGCCTTCGGCATGGGTACGGCAGCCGTGGTGAGTCAAATCGATACCATAGGCCACCAAGGCACAAATTACTCTATTCCTGTTCCTACGGACGGCAAGGCGATGGAGATCAAGAAAATGTTGAATGATATCCGCACCGGATTAGTGGAAGATACTCACGGATGGATGATGGATGTGCAGATCGCGGAACCCGCATAAGTACTATCCTACGAATATTGACAAAGGCCGCAATAGCGGCCTTTTTCATTGGAAATAAGGTTCAAGCATGTGTACTAGTGCCGCCGTGTCAAGGCCAACCACACTGTTGTAATTTCCTTCGATTCGTTTGATATAGGCCTGGCCTATCCATTCTTGGATGCCGTAGGCTCCGGCTTTATCAAAAGGTTTGTAGGTCTCAATGTAATGATCCATGGCCCATTGAGGTATAGGGTGGAAGTGCACCACCACGGTACTCACCACACTGCTCATGGGCATCAGGTTTTCCGGATCGATCAAGGTCATGCTGCTGTACACTTCGTGCGTAGTACCGCTCAAGGCTTCAAGCATTTCTTTTGCAGAAGCAGCATCGGCAGCTTTTCCAAACCTTCGTCCACCTTGCCAAACCTCAGTATCGCTGGTCAAGCCTATTTGTCCTTTTTGAAGCAGAGGCAGTAGGGCTTCCGCTTTGAGTTCGCTCACAAAGGTTGCGGTTTCCGCAGGACTGAGGTGTGCAGGGGCAGTTTCATCCAAATCCAACGGAAGGGCGGTGAAGGTGAGGCCCAAATCTTTAAGGAATTGGGCACGGCGAGGGCTTTGTGATCCTAGGACCAATTCTTTCGTGAGCTCCATTACCAAGTACGGTCTTCTTTACGTCCCCATTTGCCGTGAATCTTGAGCAATTGCTCCAACACATCGCGGACACAACCATGGCCGCCATTCACTGGGCTCACGTAATCCGCGATGGCCTTAATTTCAGGAGCAGCATCTTGCGGACAGCATGCTAGTCCACACATTTCCATCACATCGTAATCTGGAAGATCGTCTCCCATATATAGGATTTCCTCATCGCTGAGGTCGTAGCACATTTTGAGGTCTTCATACGCTTCCATCTTGTGTGATGCACGCATGTAGATGTCTTTGATGCCCACCCCTTGAAGGCGCTCTTTCACGTCCGGAGAAGTTCCCCCGGTAATGATGGCCATACGAATGCCATTGCGCACTGCCAATTGCAAGGCATATCCATCCTTGCTGTGCATTTTACGCACGGGCTCAGCGCCAGGGATGAGTAAGATCTCTCCATTTGTCAGTACCCCATCAACGTCGAGGACCACGGTAGTGATGTTCTTGAATTTCTCTTTGTAATTCATCAGGCCTTGTGTTTTGCTATGCTTTCACTTAAAAGGGTGTAGAGTCGCTGTACTTCCGGATCCGTTATTCGTTTCAAGTGTGCATCAATGGTTTTTTGGTCGCCGCGTGACGCCGGTCCGGTTTGTGCGGCTTGTGGCCCCATGGCGATGGCTTTGTCCGGTCCTTGCTGCATGATGGCAAACAAGGTTTCCACCGGAAGTTTATGTTCTTTGGCGTGTGCGAAGGCTAGGGTGTAGAGGTGGTTGGTGAAGTTGTTGACCATTACGGCGCTCACGTGCAACTGGTTTCGCCCCGCACTATTGACCTCATAGGTAAGCGGAGAAAGTGCTTTTGCGATGCTCAACAATATGGCCAGGTCCTCATTGGAATGGGCTTCGAGCAGAAAGGGGACTTGGGCCCAATTCACTGTTGCACCCTTAGTAAAACTGTAGAGCGGATAGAGCACCCCGCTTCGTGGCGTCTCACACATCGGCACTGCACCAGCGGTATGGACAATCAATGCGCCCTGAGGCAGGGCAGCACAGACCTGTGCGGTAGCATCATCCGGCACACAAACGATAATCACCTCGGCGGTATTGGGAATATCTAGCGCACGGCCGTGGGTGGTGATTTGAAAGGCGTTTTGCAGTCCACTGGCGAGATGTTGCCCCAAGTTTCCTTGGCCAACTATAGCGATATGTGGACGGCCTTCCGACATTATTTGCGTTCTCGTTTTACGCGCTGCGCAATGGCGATGCCAGTTCCTACTGCCATAAGGATGGAACCCAACCACAACAGGTTGATCCAAGGGAACACTTCTGCTTTGACCAAGATAAACGGTACTTCAGCTTCGGTGTGTTCGCTGGCAATGATGACCGGTTTGTTGGTGTCGTAGTTGATGCGGTCAAAGCTGAATTTCAATCCTAATTCCTTGATTTCAGCATCTACATGTTGTGCTTGATTCCCTTGCACAGCATAGACAGGCATCACCTTATAGACGCTATCTTCTAGGGTAGTGATGGTTAATCCTGCACCCAAGACAGCGTATTGAAGATCACTTCCGGCTTTGGGAGCATCCACGACTAGGGTGTCCAATTCTAGCTGGTACTTCCCATATAAAAAGTGCGTGTCGCCGATGTTCAACTCGAGCTCAAATTCGTTTTTCCATTCGTCAGTACCGCGCTCCTCTTCAGTGCGCAAGTCGGCGTAGGTCACGTGTGTATAGATGTCCTTGGTGAGGGTATGTCTAGTGCTTGGCTCGGCCACGTTACCCATGCGCTCATTGAGCTGAATGCGGGGGCTGAGATTGAATGCAGCTTCAAGCTTTCCATCGATTTCTTCGAAGAATTCCAACTCGTAATTGATGTAATAGCCTTCTTCATTTTGTCCGGACCAAGTGGCCCAATACTTGCCCATCTCAACCGTGTCGCCCAGTGATAGCAAGAGGTTTTCATTGGCAGGGAAATCTTCGTGAATGAAGGTTCTATTTTGAGAGATGATGTCCTTGTTGGCATTGCTGACCAAGGCGCCGGCAATCAACAAACCAAAACCTACGTGCGCCACAGAGGCACCTGCGAAGTTCCATCGCCCTTTGCCCCAGCGAATCCAGAACTCAAGGTTGGCGATCACTGCGTAGTAGCTGGTCCACATCAAGGTGATATACATCGGGTTCCACATTTCTAATGCCCATGCGCTCAATCCAGTCAGGATGGTGGTGCTTACGAGGGTGGTGATTTGACGTTGGAAGAACAGCTTGGTGGAGGTTTGGCGGTACGAAAGGAATTGGCCCGCGCCAATCAACAAGGTGATGATGATCGCGAACGGTACCTGAATGGCGTTGTAGTGTGTGATAGGATCGTTCAATACCTTGTTTTCATCATAGAGATGAATCAAGCCTTCAGGGCCGAAGAGTTTGTTGAATACAGGGTAAGAGGTACTTAGGGTAATCTGCAAACCACTGATCAAGAGTACTAGGGCACCAATAAACATCCAGAATTCACGGCTGTCCATACGGTCTTCCTGTTCTTTTTTAGGCAGGCCGCGGTAGCGCGCGAGGAAAATTCCTAGACTGCCTAGCGTGAAGAAGAGGAGGTAAATTAATAATTGGCCACTCAATCCTAAATCCACGAATGCGTGTACCGAGCTATCTCCCAAAATCCCAGAACGGGTGAGGAAGGTTGAATACAATACGAGTAAGAAGGTGATGATCAATAGGAACAATACCGACGGCATTACGCCCCCTTTATTTCGTTGGATGAGCAATAGGTGTGTACCCGCAGCCATGGTAAGCCACGGCACCAATGAGGTGTTTTCTACTGGGTCCCAAGCCCAGAATCCGCCGAAGCTCAAGGCCTCATAGGCCCAGGCGCCGCCCATCAAGATGCCGACTCCCAATATGCCTACAGAGAATACACTCCATTTCAAAGCGCTTGAAATCCAAGAAGTATAGTCTTTGCGCAATAATCCGGCGATGGCGTAGCTAAATGGAATGAGGGTAGAGGCAAAGCCCAAGAACAGCGTAGGCGGGTGGATGGTCATCCAATAGTTTTGAAGCAATGGATTCAACCCGGAGCCGTCCATGAAATTTGGGAAGCGGGTGAGGTAGTCCTCGAACTGGGTCCAAGGCAATCCTAAGTTTTCAGGAAGTTCACGTACTAGATTGAAGGGACTGTAGCCCAACTGATAGTCGCCAATCCAAATGCCTAAGATCATGCTCACCAAGAAGGCTTGAACGGCAGCGAATACACCCACTACTGGTCCTTCAAAGTTCTTCGAAGTGTAGGTCAGGATCCATCCCAAAATTGCATTCCAGAACATCCACAATAAGAAGGAACCTTCTTGACCTTCCCAGAACGCGGAGAACAAATAGCGTGGCGGCAGGTCTAAGGAGGTGTGTTTCCATACATAGTCGAACTCGAAGTAGTGGTTGGCCATGATGAAAAACAAAGTGCCTATAAGTCCGAAAAGGGTGATGGCATGTACTCTAAAGGCCAAGCGGCCAACAGTTTTCCAACCTTCTCCTTTGCTGTAATAGGCAATGGTGGAAAGCAATGCGAATACAAATGAAAAGGCCGTTAAACCCCGTCCGAGTTCAGCGGCCCATAAATGTTCTCCAATGTAGTTCATAGGGGTCATTTGTAGATTTTATCCGAATCCACTTCGTTTTGTTCGTTGTATTTCGATGGACATTTCATGAGAATGTTGGTGGCAACAAAGGCGGAGTCGGTGGCGTATCCGGTCATGGTGATTTCTTCGGAACGCTCGAAATCTTGAGGTTTAGGTTGGTTGTAGACCACGGTGCTTGCATTTCCCTTCTTGTCTTTAGCGGCAAAAGTGAGGGTTACGGTTTTCGGGTCAAAGCTCATGGGCTCCTCAAGGTTGAGGTAGCCGATCACGGTAGTGGTTTCTCCTTGCTTTAAGCTGGCATCTGCGAAACTGCTGTAGGTCGCGCTATTGCCTAGATTCACTAGGGTGAAGCCAATGAGTACTGCAATAGCAATGATGATGGCAATCTGGCTATTTTTCATTTTCCAGTTTTGTGATTTTACGGTCCAATTGGACCAAGTACAACGCCAAACCCACAAAAATGATGGCGATCACGGCTACCACTACATAAATCTTGCCGTTGCTGTACATCGGGTTATCATTTTGTGCCCATCCCATCAGTGGCAAGCACGTCGCTAGAAGCGGTAAGAATTTTTTCATTCTTGAAGAGCTTTTAATCTATAACGCAAGGAAGCGATCCAGGTTCCCACTAAAATCCAGCCTATTACGGCAGGGTAGAAGACCATGCGCAGTCCGTTATCTAAATCATAACTGTTGAATCCAGGATTACCGCCGTTGCCCGGGTGCAAGCTGTCGGTCATGCGAGGGAGGATTCCGATAAAAACAATCATCATCACAAAGGCGAAAATGTTGTAGACGGCTGAGATTCTCGCCTTTTTACGGGCGTCGTCCATGGAGTTGCGCAATACGAAGTAGGCCAAATAAATGAGAATGGTGATGGCTGTACCGTTGAGTTTTGGGTCATTGGTCCACCAAGCCCCCCAGGTGAATTTCGCCCAGACCATTCCTGTGAACAGTCCCATGAAGGAGAAGAACATGCCCATCTCAGCGAGGCTGATGCTTCGGCGGTCTTTGGCTAAATCTTCAGTACCCAAAAAGCGAATAGCGTTCCAAAAACTAGCCGCCATCATAGCCACCATGGCGAACCACATGCTGACGTGATAAAACAGATTGCGAATGCTTTCTTCGATGATGGGGAGATCGGGCACCTTGGTCAACAAACCATAGGTCAAACTATACGCGACCAATAGCAACCCCAATACCTTGTAAATGCTTCCTTTCATGTGTTGTTTTAATCTTGCCAAAGATACGGAAAGAGTAGGTAGGCTAGGAGGCCTATTCCCATATCTAGAGCAACTAATGTTCCCAATAGATTGGCGGCATCGGTAAGGGTCACACCCACAATGGCTTGCAGGTTTATGGCACTGGTCAATTGGAGCACTGGAAAGAGCAGAGGGATGGCTAAAATGGCTCCCAACGTGGCATTGCCTTTGGTGCGGTGTGCGATGCCGCTGGTCAAGGTCAAGACCACGCTAAATCCTGTTGCGCCTAGTATGAGTCCAATAAAGAATAAGGCGGTGTTGTACACCGGGTTGCCAAAGAACACGCTAAAAAGGGCCCAGGTCGCCAAACTCAACAACATCATGTATGCTACATTAAAGAGCATCTTGGCAATGATGGTGTGCTTGGCATTGGCGATCGTTTGGTAGTAATAGAAGTAGGATCCGCTTTCGAATTCGAAGCTTCGAGAAGATAATTGGACCGATCCAAAAAAGACGACTACCCAAAGCAAGGTGTTCCATGCGGAATCTGATGGTGTACTGCCGCTGAGTAAATAAATAAGGTAGGATACGCCAAGCAAGTAAAGCCCTAGCGAAAAAAGCACATTGCTATTTCTCACCTCTTGGCGGAAAAAACGAACCAGCAAGCGCACAATTTTTTGCATTTCACAAAATTACATCAAACTATTCCAGCACCTTTGATGTTTATCACAAAAACCCCAGACATGAAACGAATTTTATCCCTACTATCTTTTTTATTGTTATTCTCTTGTGGCAATGGCACACAAGAATCCACCTCAAAAACACTTGCCATGAGCGCTCTACCTATTGATTTCTACACGCTAAACACCACGACTATTGAAGGGCAGCCTTTCTCTTTTTCTTCATTGAAAGGAAAGAGAGTATTGATTGTAAATACCGCTTCCAGATGTGGCTACACCCCACAGTACGAGGATTTGGAGAAATTATACCGCACATATGGAGGAGATAATTTCACGGTAATCGGTTTTCCATCGAATGATTTTGGTTGGCAAGAGCCCGGTTCTGAAGAAGAAATTTCAGCATTTTGCTATTCCAAATACGATGTGACTTTTCCTATGATGTCCAAGGTGAAAACAGGGGCAAGTCGCGGTGATGACATCTACCAATGGCTATGCAATAAGGAACAAAATGGCGTTTCTGATACCAAGGTCAGATGGAACTTCAACAAGTTCTTGATCGATGAAAATGGCAAGTGGGTAGCACATTTCCCTTCTTCTACGAGTCCGATGAGCATGGAAATCACGACCTTCGCTGCAGGAAAGTAAAGACTATGAAACTTGATATTCTTGCTTTCGGTGCCCACCCCGACGATGTCGAGTTGGGCGCTGGGGGCATTCTAGCTACTCATGCCGCGGCCGGCAAGAAAGTAGGGATTGTGGATTTGACCCGTGGTGAGAT
Organism: uncultured Flavobacteriales bacterium; assembly: GCA_937942085.1. Lineage (GTDB taxonomy): Bacteria > Bacteroidota > Bacteroidia > Flavobacteriales > Schleiferiaceae > UBA10364. Next base: position 1,234 of record CALDGA010000213.1, on the reverse strand, counting down.
GGGTACCCGAGGTACACCTGAACTGCGCGATGCAGAAGCAACTGAGGCGGCCAAAATTCTAGGATGTGTGGTTCGTGAGAACTTGTGCATGCCTGATGGTCAAGTAGGTTACGATCATGAATCACAATTATTAGTGGCGAAAATGGTGCGGAAATACCAGCCTGATATTGTCATTATGAATGCACCTACGGACCGTCATCCCGATCATGGTAGAGCCTCTCGGTTGGTTGAAGAGGCTTGTTTTATCAGTGGTTTGCACAAAATTGAATTGGATGAAAATGGAGAGAAATTGGCTCCGTGGCGTCCAAAAACCATGTATAAATACCTGCAGTTTTACAATCTAAATCCTGATCTGATCGTAGATATATCTGCTGGATTCGAGCAAAAATTAGCGAGTATTAAGGCGCATTCAAGTCAGTTCTATGATCCCCATAGTAATGAACCAGAAACGGTCATTGCGAGTAAGGGTTTTTTAGACAGTGTAGTTGCACGTGCTCAGGATTGGGGGCGTATTATTGGTGCAGCCTATGCGGAGCCTCTCATCACGGTTAGACACGTTGGCGTAGAAGATTTAACGGCATTGAAATAAAATTCGGTTGTCTCGATTGAGATGCACAAAATTTCTTTAAAAATTTCGTGTATTTTTGTTGCTTACTATTTAATTAAAACACTAGTTGTTTATGAAACCAAAGGCAGTAGTTAACTACATCCGCGAAAACCAAAACAATAACAAGACATTGAAGTCGCTTTTTGCTTCTCAATTCTTGGGGAAATTTTCTGATGAGGAACTAGCAGGCTTAGCCACTTCTATCGAGAAAGAAGTAGTGCGTCGCCAGCAAGCCGTTGTTGATGAGAAAATCGCCTACCTACAGTCTTTAGGTTACACGGTGAAGAAATAATTTTCACTGAACATCTAAAAAAAAACCCGCGCCAAAAGCGCGGGTTTTTTTGTGGGAATCCAGAATTAATCTCGCGCTATCAATAGAGAAACATAGTATGCGAGCTGCGCCATTGAGGCGAGTGCTGCTACTAAATACGTACGTGCTGCCCATTTAAGTGCATCAGCAGCTTTTGTATGCTCTGTAGCATCAATGGTTCCTGTTGTTGTCAACCAAGTTAATGCGCGATCAGAGGCATCATATTCTACCGGTAGGGTCACCAAAGTAAATGCCGTTATGGCCGATTGAGCAACAATTAATACCCAAATGATAGTATTAAAGTCAAACCATTCGAT
>CALDGA010000212.1 GCA_937942085.1 uncultured Flavobacteriales bacterium | reverse complement strand
ATCTCCCTTCTAGGCACTTTCGCCGGGCGGCCTCCGGGCTTGGGGGCGGGGATCAACGGCTCCAGGATGGCCCACTCCGTGTCCGACAGGTCGCTGGGGTAAGATCTACGTGTAGCAGCCACCCTTCAAGTATAGTGGACTTTTACAACAGTCTCTTACACATAAATCTTGACATGAGCGTTGGGGGTCAACCTTTGTACTTAGAAGGATGCCTAACAGCCCATCCAGGAAGGGTCGCGGAAGAAGTTTTGTAGCCGTACGTACATGAATAGGTTGAATGATGGGGATGGAGGGATGCCATGAAGGGGGTACAGGGGAAGCAATGTTGAAAGTAAGCGGTGAGGCGGTCCCGGGAGGGACCAAAGGGCTTTGTCGACTTTCGCAAGGCGCTTTGATGGACCAAGGTGTGGTTTTCCCCTCGTAAATTTTCTCACGCTAACGCAAAATAAGCCATGGGAAAAAGAGTATAAAACAGTAAACACTGAGGGACAGAAATAGAAAGGGTAGTGATCCACGGTAAATACGGCCGAGTGGAATATTCAGATCTGGTGGCAAAGAAGCCTTCAACGCCAAGACTGATAACCCTACGGGAGGCGTTATGAGGCCCATCTCTGCAGCTAATACGACTAAGACACCAAACCAGATTAAGTCGATGCCGAGAGCATTCAAAGCGGGCAGAGCAATTGGTATAGTAATAGTGAGTGTTGACACCGTATCCATAAAGAACCCAAGAACAAAGACCAAGGCAGACACCAAAATTACCAGAACCCACGGCTCCAGTTGGGCGCGGGAAATAAACTCCTGGATGGTCACTTGCAAGCCAGCATAAGCCAAGGCCTTCGAATAGAAAGTAGCACCCAAAAAGAGCATTCCTATGGAGGACGTAACAACTACAGCGCTCTTGAAGGCGTTAACGATCATCTCAACCCTCAACCTAGAAGCCGCTTGAGCAGAAACAATTGCCATCGCTGCTCCCAAAGCAGCCGCCTCAACGACAGTAACAACGCCGGCGTACAAACCCCCTAGGACTGCGACGATTGTCGCGAGAAGGCTAAGGATTCCCTTCAAGTCCTTAACTTCAAAAGCCCTCACAGGTAGATCAGCTTGTTGCGCATCCGTCTTGAATCCGCGCACAAATGGGCGGCTACCCATCACAAGGATATACACAATAAACGCAAAAGCTAATAGTAGCCCAGGGACTATGCCTGCAAGGAACAGTTTCCCAATAGAGACATCAGTAATTAACCCGTAGATGATCATCAAAATACTAGGCGGAATAAGCATGCCAAGAAGCGAACTGCCAGCGATGAGCCCAGTGGCAAAATCCTCTCTAACTCCCTGCTTGACAAGTGTGGGTGTAGCCACCCTTCCAAAAAGAGAGGCCGACACAATTGAAACACCAGTTGCAGCAGCAAAAATAGCATTACCTATGACAACAGATATGAGCGAACCTGATCGCAGAGCCTTGAGGCGATGAATGAGGAAATAGAAGAGGTCGTCCACTAGTCCTGATCGTGCAAACACCTCACCCATTATGATGAACAGCGGGATCACCGCAAGATAATAGTTCCTGAGACTTTGTTCAACAGTCAAAACCAACAGTTGATTAGCTGCGGAAAAATCACCTGTACCCAAATAGACTAACAACCATCCCGCTGTAAATAGCGCAAAAGCGATAGGTAAGCCTCCAGCGATGAACGCAAATAAGAGGAAAAGGCCTACCGACGTTAACATGATTTACGCGAAAAGGCAATAGTGCTGCATACACTGAATGTACTTCTCATTAGGGCCAAAAATACACCGAGAAACGTAATCAACCGGATAGGCCACTCTGCAAACATGAAATAACCAGGTAGGCCCACCTTTCTCTGTTGAACAAGCGATTCTGCAAGCCCGGAAAAGGCAATGACCGAAAGCGCTGCGAAAACTGTAAATTGAATCAAGACATTTGCGAAACGAAAAAACCGGCGCAAACGTTCCATGAATGGAAAACGGAATAATGCATCAGAATACACAAAAGCCCCTTGTTGAAGGGCGGTGCTAACACCCAAAAACACGAGCAGGTAGAGAATTTGAGTTAACAACTCCGAAACACCGCGAATCGCTAGGCCAAGAAGGTTCCTAACCGCTACATCAAGTAATACCGCTGCTAGAATAAACCCCAATAGCAGAGCCCCGACATTAAGGGCGATACGCTCTCCTTTTACTAGCAACCCTTCGAGTCGCTCTCCCAAATGCGGCCTAGGAGACGCCATCGAAGCACCTCATCTATCCCAATGACGGACAAGCGGCACTCCTTTGGATCGGAGCTCCGTCATGTACACGGAAATAATCTGCTTTCCTGGATATCCTCCACGCTCCAAATCGGCTGCCCACCTTTGGGCTATGTTTGGCATCGCAAAGGCCCACCGCCGCCTGAAATCCTGGCTAACAGGAACCAGTGTCGCTCCTAGCCGCTCTATGTTGGCTAAAGCAGCCTTCGCACGGTCACCTTGAATCCGGCTGTACTCCTGAGCATACTTTTCTGCGCCAGCAAGAAGCGCCTTCCTCAATACTTCCGGCTGTCTCTCGAACCATTGATTATTAGCCGCGACCAAACCAGCAAACTGAGCCCCAAAGTCCACTAGGACCACGTTCCTAGCCACTTCGTAGAGCCTTGCCGGCAGCGCACCAGTCAAAAACACCACAACCCCCTGGCATAAACCCGTGCTCAGATCTTGATAATATGTGGCTAGGTTGCCAGCAACCCCCACTGCCCCCGTGCCTTCCAACCAGGTTACTGCCGGACCCGGAGCGCAAATACGCTTTCCCCGTATATCGGTAAAATCCTTCACTGGAAACGTAGTTAGGAGATGATATGTATCCAGCGTAAAGCCACCTCCCAATGGAGTGATCCCTAGGCGCACTAAGGATTCTCTAAATGCAGGCATCTTTTTTTGCACAACGTCAACGGCCGCAGCCACTGTGGCGGGATCACTTGACGTAAAAGGTGTGAAATAGGTCAACCCGTATACTGGCAAACGATCCAAGTTAAACAGAGTGGGAAGAATTCCCACCTGAGCCAGACCTCTGCTCAAAGCATCCAACTCTCCCCCAACTGGAGCGAGCGATCCTCCAAAAAATTCTCTCCATACGACACGGATTCCCGAGCCGGCAAGTTTCGCTTCTACTTCCTCACGAAAAGTGGTTCTAAGTAGTTCAACCCAGAGAAATGCTGGGCTGTGACCAGCAACAAGGTTTATTTGGACGGTTTGTGCCAAACCAATATTGCACACGAGCAGCATCAGGGTCAAGCTAAACAACACTTTCTGGAAGAGCAGCCTCATTTTCCATCACCCCCCACTTCTACCAAAGCTACTGCCCTAGTCCATCCAGCGCTAGCTCCTTCGATTTTAAAGGGGAAAGCTACTACCCAAAAGTTACAAGGCACGGGAATCTTGTCAAGGTTCGCAAGCTTTTCTATCTGAAGATAAGGCTTCTCCAAGCCTAGCAGGTGACTTTCCCAAAACTGCGCCCTTCCCTCCAGAGCATCGTGCATGAGAACATCAAAGGCCCTATCAAGACCCCATGCATCGATTCCTATCATTCTTACACCAGAGTCGACGAGGAATTCGGTAGCATCTTTAGTCAAACCCGGGTGCAATAGCTCGTAGCCTTGTTGACAAAAGTACTTGTACGCATCCGTTCGTATAAGGGCTATTGTACCAGGATTCAACTTACACGGAATACTCTCAAGATAAGACTGCAAATCCTTAGCTGTGATTCCCTCTCTCTTCGTCTTGTGACTCATATCGAAGAGAATGCCTGGACCTATACACCAGCTTAAGGGCACTTTATCGATCGTTAGGGGCTTTTCTCCAGAAGCCATTTCTGGTCCATAATGATAAGGCGCATCCACATGAGTACCCGAGTGAGTCGAGAGAGAAACAACTTCCACTGCCCACGCCCGACGGTTCGGAAAGAGCGTTTGCGCTACTGATTCCGGATAACCCATTTGAAGGAGCATTTCCCAGCCTTTTGAGTGATCAATATATTCAATCTTGTGCGGATTAAGCTCAAATGAAGAGGTCCGATTAGACAGGGTACTACTTATATCAATCAACTCAAACTTTCTGCCGAAGAGCGACACAATCGTGCGATCACCGCCCACCTCTATCACAGTTTCACCCCCCCTTCTGCTCGCCACTCTCCGACATTGGCTCGCCTATCACATCTCTCACTATGCGAAGCAATATCGATTCGGGTAAAACACTCTTTAAGATGAGGCCGGCGCGCTTGATTTCTTCGGTAAGCTGATCAATGGATTCATCGGATATTGTTGACACATCGTATCCTAGGCGCTCTAACATCATCAAAACGGCGTTCTTACCGCTTCCCCTCCCAAACCGAACGGAGTAAGATCCCCGACCTACCAGGTTCGGCGGAAAGGGGAAAATAGCATTGCCCGTCAAAGACGTGCTCTCCAACGCACGAAGTATGTGTACCACAATTCCTGACTCGACATCAAAAATCCTTTTCCCTACCACGGGTTTATTATCAGAAACTTTTACCTTAGACGCCTCCTCAAAAGCCGCAGAAACGCTCGCAACTTGAGTCAAATCAACACCCGTTTCTACTCCCAATAGGTACTCTAGCGCCAGAGCCAACTCTTCTGTCGCAACGTTGCCCGCTCGTTCACCTAGCCCGTTTACCGAGCTGTGCACTAAATCTGCCCCTGCAGACACAGCCATAATGGCACCTGCTAGTGCTAGACCAAAATCATTATGTATATGGAAGCCAACCGGCTTGTTTGTCCAGCTGCGAAGCTTGGACACCAAGTGGACAGTTGCTATGGGGTGCCCCATGCCGAAGGTATCTGAAATAGTGACTCTGTCGACATAAGGGGCAATTTCTTGGAAGAAATCCTTTAGGAACCACTCCTCTACTCTAAAGGCATCCCACCCCATGAACTCCACATACATTCCAGCCTTTTTCGCATAGGTCGAAAACTTCTTAATGTCATCAACAAGCATGTCCGGGGTGATTTTATACACGTATTTAAGAAGAAAAGGGTTTATACCAAACTCCAACAACATTCCGTCACATTTGAGATTAACTACAGCCTCTACATCCTCCTCCCGAACACGCGTTAGGGGAACGATGCGGGCACGAGGTCTCATTTCCATCAAGGTTTTGATAACCTCACGATCTTCTTGCGTTGCAGGCAACCCAGGTTCAATCGAGTATACTCCCAGTTTGTCCAGCAACTGTGCTAAAAACACTTTTTCCTGTGGGGAAAAGGCTACTCCTGGAGTTTGTTCCCCGTCACGTAACGTGACATCATGAATCATTACTCTGTCAGGAAGTGACAACATACTACGTACTTCGGGATTGTAGTTATGGGGAGATGCCCATCTTTTCCCCGCTTCAAAATACGGCTCTCCCGGCGCAAAACCAAAGGCTTCCTTTTCCATGTGAATTATTATATACGACCGCATCCTCAGTGTCAAGGCCAGCACGTTAGCAGCGCTGCCCAAAAAGGGCGCTACTCCCCTAGGTAACACGTAGGGCCGACAACTTGCAGTAGGCAACCCCCGTGTGCCCAGCGTATCGTACTGGAACTCCCCTATAACCTAAAGTCCGGGCACCTATGCGCGCTCTTTTCGTCCATCAAAGTTCCATTTTGCCACACCAGTGTCCTGCTCTTGGCAGGCAACGAATTTAGTGTATCCCATGGCTATCCCCTGATCGTATCAACACTCATGTGTAAGCGTCCGTCTATATATGTGGAGCATACCGCCCCTCTAGCTTTCTCTCCGCTACCTCCCAAACCAGGGCAAAGCCCTTCAATCACCGTTCAAACCGCCTCCCTCCTTTGAGGGCCCCTACCCCAAATCAACCTCTTCGGTAGCTAACCAGATGACAGAGTCCAGTTTCCAAAGCTCAGAGGCTATATGGTCTGGTTCCTTTTCCTCCCTCCTGACCTCCAACCAATCGGCGTCTACTAGGACTATGGCCTCAAGTACTAACCAATCGTCTCCGGCTAGGCCTACAACCTTCTTCTTCCCCACCTGCTACCTCCATCTCGTAAAAGGAGATTGGCTGGGGCCAAGGCCCCAGCCGTGCCTTCAGAACAGTTCCCGCCGCAAAGCCTCGGCCGAGTTGTCCTCGTAGGGCCTGCGCACCTCCACATTCAAGGCGTAGAGGACCTGACGGATGCGGTGGAGTTCCTCCGCCAACTCCTTTAGGCGGCCCAGATGCCTTCGCAAGTCCTTGGGGTTGTTCCGAAAGGCCTCCAGAAGCCTAACCGCCTCCAGACGCAGGAGGCGGGCCGTACCCT
>CALDGA010000211.1 GCA_937942085.1 uncultured Flavobacteriales bacterium | reverse complement strand
CCTGCGTCAAAGCGGGAACAGGCCAAAAATTCGTCGAAAAACGCAAAAAGCTGGTTGCACCACAAGCGGTTGATATGCTTACAATCGCTGCAAGAGCCGCAAAAGACCGCGGGAACAAGGGAGCCTAGTTTGGCCTTAGACGATACAAACAACGCATTCGTTCGCTTTGATCGGGTGCAAAAAAGCTATGACGGTGAATCCCTCGTCGTCAAAGATCTTAATTTAGACATTCCAAAAGGCGAGTTTCTGACAATGTTGGGGCCATCTGGCTCTGGCAAGACCACGTGTCTTATGATGCTGGCCGGTTTTGAAACCGCCACGCACGGCGAAATTCTGTTGGATGGCGTTTCGATCAACAATATTCCACCGCATAAACGTGGGATTGGCATGGTGTTTCAAAACTATGCCCTGTTCCCGCACATGACAGTTGCGGAAAACCTGTTGTTCCCGCTGGAAGTGCGGAACATGGGAAAATCGGAACGCGAAGCCAAAGTGAAGCGCGCGCTTGATATGGTTGAGATGGGTGATTTCGGTGGTCGTCGTCCCGCACAACTTTCTGGCGGGCAGCAGCAACGGATCGCATTGGCGCGTGCTTTAGTTTTTGAACCTGAGTTGGTTCTTATGGATGAGCCATTGGGTGCATTGGACAAACAGCTGCGCGAAAAGATGCAGTTTGAAATTACGCGTCTTGCGCATAATTTGGGCATTACCGTTGTCTATGTTACGCATGATCAGACAGAGGCGCTGACAATGTCGGACCGCGTTGCCGTGTTTAATGATGGTGTGATCCAGCAGATTGACGCGCCAGATGTGTTGTACGAACAACCAAAAAACAGCTTTGTTGCGCAGTTCATTGGTGAAAACAACACGCTAGAAGGTGTCTTAGAAGACATTAAAGATGGGGTGGCACTAGTAAAACTAGACAATGGCGATGTGATTGATGCCAAGCCAGTGAATGTTAGCGCCAAGGGTGATCGAACCCGCGTCTCCATCCGTCCTGAGCGCGTAGAGTTTAGAAAAGATCGCCTAAAAAAAGGCGCACATCTATTAAACGCAGAAGTGTTGGAAGTGATCTACATGGGTGACATCCTGCGGACGCGTTTGAATGTGGCAGGCAACTCAGAATTCATTGTGAAAACAAGGAATGCTCCAGGGCTCTCTCGGATGGAGACCGGAGATAAACTTGAGATCGGGTGGCACATAGACGATTGCAGAGCGCTTGATGCGTGAGCTAAGTCTTTTCTAATTCCATTTAAAATGGAGTAAAAATCCAACAAGGAGAGAGAAAAATGAAGAAACTTTTAACATTAACAGCAGCTAGTGCTTTTGCTTTAAGTGCTAACGTTGCATTCTCAGAAGGTTCGATTACCGTAGTCTCGTGGGGTGGTGCATATACCAAATCGCAAGTCGAAGCATATCATAAGCCTTGGTCAGCTGCCACTGGTAACCAAGTTGTATCGGAAGACTACTCTGGGGGTCTTGCTGAGGTAAAAACACAAGTCGAGTCTGGCTCAGTCACCTGGGATATTGTTGACGTTGAACTATCAGACGCAATTCGTGGTTGTGATGAAGGTCTTTTCGAAGAGATAGACTTAGACAGTTTGCCACCTTCTGCGGATGGAGTTGCAGCAGCTGATGACTTTATCCCTGGATCACTTCACGATTGTGCGGTTGGTAATATTGTTTGGTCCACACTCTATGCTTTCGACAAAACAAAATTTGCAAGCGCGCCGACCACGATGGCAGATTTTTTTGATGTCGAGAAATTCCCAGGCAAGCGTGGAATGCGAAAATCTCCGAAAGCAATGCTGGAAATGGCGCTTATGGGTGACGGGGTGCCTGCAAATGAAGTGTATGACCTTATGAATACCGAAGAAGGTATCGACCGCGCGTTTGCTAAACTTGATACAATCAAGGACCACGTAGTCTGGTGGGAAGCTGGCGCACAGCCTCCACAACTGCTAGCGGACGGTGAAGTTAGCATGACTATCGTTTGGAATGGTCGGATTTTTAATGCGATCGCTGCAGAAGGACAGCCGTTTGGGCTAGTTTGGGACGGCCAAATTTATGATTTGGACCTATTCGCTGTAACAAAAGGGAGCCCTAATAAAGAGTTAGCGATGGACTTCATTCGTTTTGCTACTGGAACTCAACCGCTTGCAGATCAGGCTAGTTGGATCAACTATGGGCCAGTACGCAAATCCTCGATCCCTTTGATTGGTACATTCCACTCAGATGATAGCATCAAAATGATTGAGCACATGCCTACAACGCCTGATGCTATGAAGAATGCATTGCAAAATGACTTTGAATTTTGGGCTGACAATCAGGACGAGTTGAATGAACGCTTCAACGCGTGGCTAGCTGGCTAATTACGATTTGGGTGCGCGAGGTATTCGCGCACCCTTTTTTATTTTTGGATAAAAAATGTCTAATTCGATAACACCCCTAGTCGCTGCCGACGGAACGCCGCTGAAGCGAAAATTGGCGCAGTCTTTGATGCGATCTCGTGCACGTGCATTTGGTTTGGCATTACCACTATTGGCCTTTATTTTGGTGTTGTTCGTTTATCCAATTACAACCTTTCTAACCCAAGCCTTCTATGATGCACGTTTCGCAACATTGATGCCAGAGACAACCAAAGCCTTAACGGATTGGGATGCAATAAGCGAACCTACTGAAGAAATGGCGGCAATTCTGGTTGCTGATTTAATTGTTGCCCGTGAAGACAAAACGATTGGAAAGGTTGCGACACGTGTTAATCGCGAATTATCGGGAACACGCAGTTTGTTCACCAAAACCGCACGGTCCGCGAAGAAAATGGAACCCCCCTACATGGAGGCCCTGATCAAAAAGGACAAAGATTGGAGCGATATCGAGGTGTGGCAGGCCATGAAGACCGCATCTCGCGTTTATACACCCGCCTATTTGGCCGCGGCTGTAGATTTAAAAATGCTGGCCGATGGCAGTATCGTCCGACAGGATGAAGAACGCCGTATTCACGTGATCCTGTTTTGGCGAACGCTTGAGATTTCGTTTCTTGTGACTGTGTTCTGTTTCATACTGGGCTATCCTGTGGCCTACATGCTATCAACGCTGCCTGCGCGCACATCCAACTTGTTACTCATTCTTGTTCTTCTGCCGTTTTGGACGTCCCTTTTGGTTCGAACGACGGCGTGGATCGCAATGCTACAGGCGCAGGGTGTTTTGAATGACCTCTTTGTTGTCTTTGGTTTGGCATTACCACTATTGGCCTTTATTTTGGTGTTGTTCGTTTATCCAATTACAACCTTTCTAACCCAAGCCTTCTATGATGCACGTTTCGCAACATTGATGCCAGAGACAAC
>CALDGA010000210.1 GCA_937942085.1 uncultured Flavobacteriales bacterium | reverse complement strand
ATGAAAGTTTCTCTCCTCACGACCGTAGAAGAGTAATATCGCTTAGCGTAGGATGCACCACAAATTACAAATCCAGCCTTATATGCCGTCTCAAAGGGTAGACCGATTGCTATAGGCGTCCGTGTGGTATCTGAGATTTGGATAAAGTTCCTATTGTCGTCGTCCCACTCCCATCTCAATTCTTCGTAAGGTGAGAGCACTGTAGCCCTTTCTTGAGTGTCAAATCCCAAAATTCTCTCCCGTGGTGCGATTAGCAAACTTCCCCCCTCTTTGGGGACGAGATGCGTGGACACGACGACCAGATAGTTTCCGCCAAAGAGGGAAATGCGGGCGTGCGCCCACTTCTCGTCGCCACTACCTTGCGGGGCAGGCTCACTGTGGGAAATCAGACTAACACACCTGAACAATATGCCGTCCTTAGTAGGAGCGATGGGATACTCAAACTGAAGGGCATCCGTCGGTGGCGTAAAGACTACGAAAGCAGCATTGGATGGCTGGTCTATGGGCACAGCGCCCAATACCCCAATCCACGGATATTGCATACTCCATGTGAACCTAAGAAGGACGAATGTCCAGACTGTAATTGCAGGAGAGAAGGTAAGAAAAGTGGTTCCCGCCATGATATAAGCGCCATTGGTTTCCTCTTTTTCTATGTTCAGCCTATAATTTCCTACAGGTAGAGACGGGAATGGAATATCGGCAATGATTTCGCTTCGTGGCTCGGAAAGTCGCCCCACCACTAATCTGGGGAAGCCATCGTTATCAGCAGACACATAAGAGACATATAGGGTATTTTTGTCCACATTGTATAGAGGTTGATAGGGGGGCGCGCCCATCTTGGACTTCTCAAGTAACGGGACGATGCCACAAAGGAATATGGGCGGACGCCAATTTATAGGCAAAGGTGCGACCAAATCCACTGCCCAACCCTTAGTATCATCATAAGTGAGAGTGAACGAACCGAATTTTCGGGACGCCATCCATATCACCAGTTACAATTTTAGCACGAACGCTTTATAATTTACATCGGTGATGCTGGGAATGGTCTACTATTTTAGGAACTCTAACACTGGGTATGGGTATTTGGGGGAGCGGGCAGCGCTCACTTTCCCGTCCGACCTCAATGTAGACCTATTCGTGGCTACGCCCTTTGACGCTTACCATCAATTTAAAGACTTCGTAGAAGACGAAAGCAGAAGGAAAGTGGTATTGTGCGCCGTAGATGGCACAGACTTCCCCGCCGTGTGGGATGAATATCTCAAGAAATTTGACGGCGTAGTTGTGATGTTAGACCACAGCAATTTTCGTGAGCGTTACCCCTTCGTTCTCGGCGAATGGTTCCCCAGATTGCGGTTCTGGGGCAAGGAAGGAAAGTGGCGACCGAGAGAAAAAGTGGCAGGGACGATAGCGCAACTGCACGGGCGCAAAGGATTTAACCTTCTCCCTACAGTCATGGCTACCCTTAAGTCGTGGACATTTGAGTTAATCACTGACCCCGTCACAGCGTCATATCTTAAGGTCGTGGAGAATTCCTTTCCTAACTTTAAGGTGATAATTAACGACCTTAGCGACGACGAACTCATGGAGTGGTATTTATCTTTGCGGGTATTCTTTAGTTTGAGTATGGCTGAGGGGGGCGGGCTGCCCGCTTATGAGGCTGCCTACCTCGGCGTGCCCACACTCCTACCCTACCACACAGCCTACAAATTCGTCCCCAACGCCACCTTCTACCCATGCACACCAGCAAATATGATACTCAACCAGACTGGGGGCAATGTCTACACTCCCGACCTGTATAAGTTCATGGAGATATTGAGCAAAGAGGAGTTGCCTGACGAACAGAGACCAGCGCCCCCGCCCTTTGAGTGTGAGCCCGATTGGGGTATCATTTTGCGTCCCTTGATTACGGGGCTGGTGGCTCGCCGATGATATCCTTTAAGTCCACGCTGCCCTCAAGTAACGACTGGACATCCTTTCTGAGTTTGACATCGTAAGCGCTGAGCAAGTATTGACCGAGTTCCGCTGTGTATTCGTTCCACTGCGGGTCACGGTTCGCCCGCCCCCGAATATCCAACCAAATCCTATGCGCCAACCGCAACCCTTCCTGTGGCGACTTCACTATATCTAACGCTGACATGGCTTTGGCGAAGGACGCTACGGCTGCCCGCTGCCTCTCACTCAATCCCCTCTCAAACCCCTTATACTCTTCTTCGCTCGGCAATGATTTCTTCAGGTCATCAATTTTTCGGAACAGTGCTGGGGCAGCGGGGAAAGAACCGCCTGCTTCCATCCCTTTAGGCAGCCCGCCCGCTATCGCCGTCCACATACCTACAGTCTTCTCTGGTGTATCGTAACTGACTTCTTCATCTATAGTTTTCTTGACTTTTCCGATGAGGAAGACGCCCGTGCCCGACGGAATAAATAGGTAGTTAGACAGTCCGTTCTCCAATGGCGGTAGCCCCAGCCTCGTCCTCGCCTCATCCAGCGTCAACAACTTAAATACCACATTGTTCAGCGTCTGGCTCTCCTCACTAAAGTCACCTACATCTATTCCGTAATACCTGAAGAGAATGCCTGAAGGGTCTGCCTTAAAAGTCTGGACGAGCAACATATCGTTAATGGCGTTCTCCAAATACTTCATGCGACCCATGATACCTGGTCTAATTCGCAATTGTCTTTTGCTGACGGAACCGCTCTCAAATCCGATTTCCCACGGCTGCAGCCCAAACGCCAATATCATGAGCCTTGTATACCAAGTGAGCAATTCGCTGAACTGAATTTCCCTGTTAATGTTGGAGAGTTGTATCCATTGGTATGAGCCTTGAGCGCCAGGTGGCTGGGCGAGGAACACTATGCGTTCGGGGCTCGTCAGCATCTCCCTGAAGCGTCGGCGCAACGCATCTATATTAACCCTACCTGGTGCGATGAAGACGCCCGCTGGCACATTTGACCGAGTGAAATACCTAAACTGGACATCGTGAGCCATAAGGTAAGAATAAGCGACGAGCAATACCGCCTCTATAGGGCTCATCCCGTAGAAACTGTCCACACGGTTGTATTCTCTAAAGTATACCAGTTGCTCTCTCGTGTATTTGCCGATGACATTCTCAAAGATGACCCGCCTGTAAGGATACATGTAGTCCAGCATCATGAGCAAAGTATCGCCGTAGATTTCTATTTGGTCACCTGGGATGGGGTTAAAGGCGACGGGTAAGTCCAATGAACGGCGGGGCTCTCTCAACCCTTGCGCCTTCTCCAAATGCTCCCTCAATAATTCATCGTAAATGGTGGACGCCTCTACATCGTAAATGGGCATAGAACTCATCTTCTTCTCTAATTTCTCGGCGTTCTCTTTTAGTTCCGAATAGGATTTGTAAAGTTCCGTCTCTGAGACATCCAGCCATGACGGCAACTGCCTAATCCTATCTTCTTCTATAGCGAGAAGTTGGTTCAGGCGATGGGAGACAAAGGAAAGGTATGTCTTCAGGAATTGGTAGTTGGGGTCGTCGGGCTTATCTTTAATCTTTTCCCACTCTTTCTGCAGTCTTTGTAGTCTGGTGCGCTCCCACGAAATGTTAAAAGGAATATACTTGCCATACCATATTTCTATTGGGGCAGCGTCAATGGTCAGCAACTCAATGAGTATCTTATCCTGAAAGGTAGTCCATGTCTCCATTGGTGTTGGGAAACGAAAGAGGAGTTTCGCTATTCTTGCCAAGTTCTCGTAGCCACTTTTGAGCGGTTCCACTGTCCAGTATAAAGTTCTGAATTCTTGGACGATGAAGCGGATACACATACCGATGACGGCGTTGACATGGGAGATGCGACGGAGCATTGCCCACGCAGCGTGGTAGGGACGGCGAATTCGTGACGAGCGCCCGCTCAGCATATACTTCCACATGATAGCCACAGGGTCTCGTTCTGGGTTGCGCCCCCCAACGAACAAACTCAAAAAGACATCGTCGGCTACAGGGACAAGTTGCTTAGACATTTCCCCACCTTTCGTCAAGTCTACGGGCGAACCCATAAAAGTGGCAGCGTAATAAGGTATTTCCTTGCCAGCGTTTTCTTCGTCCCACAAAGTGGCAGCGTCATTTGGGTCTACGGAAGAGATGAAGAATTCGTCATTGTCTGGCATCGGGGCGCACCCCCTTCCCAACAAAACCACGAAAGAGAATACACACTACTTTAGTTCTAATACTCTCTACTGGATGCCAACCCCAATCGGTCTTCCTTGCGCCGTCCATTAAGTGAACATAACATTGGTCGGTTAAATAGTCGTAGTAAAACTCCGTGACGACCTTCCTTATTGCTGTGACGCTTCCGCCGTAACCTGTTAGGACAGTAACTAAGTCGCCGATATTGACTGTATCGGGGTCGGTTGCGACGATAAGGACGGCGCCCCGCCCGATAATGGGCTCAAGGGAACTACCCGCCTCTATCTCTATCCTATAGCCCGAAGCACAAAGCGACCCCCAAAACAACGCTATAATCATCCCTATCGTGTTAAGAGTTAGCAGCAACTTTAATTTTCTCTCGTTCATCGTCCTGTTCGCCCTCTCTTTCTTTAGTCCTTAGTAAGGTAGGATTATTTCGGTAAAAGAGCAATTTAGATTTGATTAAGACATCTGTCGGCTCGGTGCGTGCGCTCCCCACCTTCCTATAATAGTATATCGTGTGAAGTATGTAAGGTAAAGGGATACCCAAGTCTTGTTCCCAGCCACGAAGCGGATATAAGAACCTCAGGACATCGTCCGCCGTTATCTTGTATGGGAAAAAGTAATTAAGGAAAGCGGATGCCAGTTTAGCGCCCTGCACATCTTCTGGTGACTGGACAAGCATGAAAATCAAATCCCAAAAGGCATCATTTATCTCATTTACCCACCCTTTAAGGCTCTTCTTTTTGGTGGGAAAGCGGATGATGGTGCGCACGCCTAACCACCTTCCTTATATGCGACTATGGCAATGACGGCTAAGAATTTCGCTATAGGTAACGGCAAATAGGATTGTTTCTCCCCGCTTGCCACCAAAACTCCTTCCTTAAAGAGAGGGGGCAACTTCTCAAAGTAATCTCTCCACTCAATGTCGTCGGTATCAAATTCGGTGTAGACATCAAATTCGTCCTCAACTATTTCGTCTTCGCAAGTTAGGTTGTTGTTGTGGTTGGGTTGCGTGTATCTGAGCGTCTCTTTGGCTTCGTTGGATAATTTCATCCACTTAGATTGAGGTATTCTGGCGATGTGTAGGTAGCCTATAGGAATTTCCTTTACATGGGAGCGGATGACTTTGGAGATGTATGCTTCTGGGGGCGAGCCACGCATCTTGTCAATGTCAAATCTGACGAGCGCCTTCCACAGCCCTACCAGACATTCGCTCTTAAGGTCTTCCTGAAAGACGGCTAAATCTACTGGGGCATAGGTTATTTTCTGCTTGTAGTGGTTATAGATATTTTGGAGCAGCGGGGCGAAGGTTTCGGCTATTTCGTGGATGAGCGCCCTCATTTCGTCAATTATTTCTCTTAGTTCGCCTTCTGCTTGTTCTTCGCCCACGAGAAGTCTTTCTAACGCTACCGTCATTGCCCTGTGCCGTTGCTTCGTGCGCCCCAATATCTCCAAAGCCTGCTTCCTCAATTTCCCCCATCTCTCCAATAATTTCCACTGTTTCTCCTTCTCGTGGTTCTCTTGTCGCTGCCGAGACAACTTCCGCAACATCAATAATTCCCCCTGATAAATCATCCCATACCCTAAGCACCTCTACAATTGCCTCTACCCATCTCGCTACCAGAATATAGACTACTTCCCTCTCGTCATTCTCCAGCAGCGACATAATGAGTTCGGGCAGCCTGAAGAGTTCTCCCATGCCCACGAACAACTTATCGTAGATGGCTGACCGCTGCTCTATGGGTATTGGGGAACGGAATGTGGGATACAGTATCGGGGCGAGGCGCAGCGACATGCCCTTTATCTGCTTGGCGACATTCGTAAGTTCCTGAGCCATCCTGAGGCTGCGCTCCAATTTTCTACTTATTTGCTCAGCGTCACTTGGAGGCTTCTGAACCAATCTGAAACTGCGCTCCCATGAAGTTCTCAACCTAAAACACCTCCTAC
>CALDGA010000209.1 GCA_937942085.1 uncultured Flavobacteriales bacterium | reverse complement strand
AGTGCTCATCGGGACACTTCGCAACGAAAAACAGCGTCAAGAGTTTTATTTCATCCCCGCTGAAGCCCGTTTCGTCAAGTTGAGAATCCTAAGCAATCATGGGAGCGACCGATATGCGGCTTTGGGTGAGTTTGAAGTCTACGAGGCAACTCACGGCATCGCTGTCCTTGACCAATTGATCGCCAGATTGGAGCAACTCCTCGTTGATTTGAAGCGATACCGAGATTTGCTCGCTGAACAAGGTTTAAGGGCAGTGACCGAAGGCTCGGAACAAGTTAATAAGGATGAGGAAGGGAAGTCCGAAAAGGGACAAGATTGAAAACATCACTGCACTAACCCTATTCCAATAACGAAAGGCGTTTTAGGCAGTGAAGTTTTCCTTGCTACAAGTTGTAAACAGTAAGATCCTGTTGGCAAAGGTTCAGTTATGTTTAAAACTAAAGGTGGTGTTTGAGCAATTTGGTGCCACCTTCGTTGAGGCCGAGTTTCATCCCACAGTGTTAAAACGAACTCACCTTCACCACCTTCCCAGCCAACAACCACTTTCAGAGGTGAAGGTTGAGACAATTGAAAGCGATATACTGGTGAACTTTGATTGTTGCTTAAAGTCCCGATGATCTCCCGTTGCATGACCATTTGCTTTCTTGTCAATAGTCCGACTGCTTTACGCTCACCCAATGCTCCAACTTCAACGGGACGGGCTATCTCCTGAGCAACCTTTTGAGACAAGCGCATTGTCAAAGGGCGAATAGCGAGAAACTCTATGAGTTGATATTCCATCTCTGATGGTTGCGCTTTGTTGTGAAACGCTGTATAAACGACGAAGCCTTGTCCATAAGCGAACGAAACCAGCAATGCTTTTTGTCCAAACCATTCACCCGACGCTAAATAAACTCTACATGAAGGATGCCACGACCTCACGTGCCGCCACGCTGGTAAGTCAAAATGCAAACGCATCTGTGAGCCGACTATGTCTGCCAGCGTCGGGTCAGTAACTTTTGCATCTACAGTTTCCCCAAAGAGAGAAAAAATTCCGCTGAAGCCAAAGTCAAGCATTTGCGGGAAGGCTGCTTTGATAACACTACAAGCGTAATCGGATGCATAAAGGACGCCTCCTTCGGCGACATATCTTTCAATCGCTTGTCCGTTCCTAAACTCATTCAAATCTTGGTGGCAATTAACAAAAATGGCGTCATAGTATCTCAGTTGAGCCAAATCGTACAGAGCATCAAATCCAATCTTTCTTGTGCTGAAACCTAAACGATTAAGGATGCTTCCAATATTATCATAGCCAACAGGTGTGGTAGCGAGAAGCAGGGGTCTTTGCTCCCATCTATTAGCGATGCTGACGGGTTGCGGTAATTGGACGGTGGTAACAACAGGTTTTATTTGTCCCAACCAATTACCCAGTCCGTAACTGAAACCTAAGCACACCAACAAAACAATTAATGCTTCCATTGCCTGCAGTAGCCACCCGAAAACAGATTCTTTAGGCAAGTCCAACGGCATAAATGGCTTACCACATTTGCTGCAGAATTTAGCATCTTTACGGTTAGGAGCATAACAAAAAGCACACAGAAAAACCACTGACGAACCTGCACGCAACCGATAAACAAGCCTTGTGCTTCCAATAATCACCACATCATTATGCTCCAACTCCTTAACAGGAACATTCTGACCATTGACAATAACTGATGCGTTACCGATAGCGGTAATTCGGTAGCCCGTGCCAATCCATTCAAGGGTTGCATGTTTGGGCTGAATTGACGGATCGTAGTAAATCGGGATGTCACACTTTTCGTTTCTGCCTATAATCACGCGAGATTTGTCAAGGATGAATTCCTTACCTTCCAATTTTCCCGAAGCAATTTTGAGAGTTGCCCCTGCTAAGAGGCGTTCAAAGAGTGCTGATGCAGCGCCTATAAGTGCTCCCATTAATACCCACGCGGTTCCACGACAGCATGGATCAGGTAAATGAGAGACCAAGGGCAAGAGTGCAAACAAAATACCACCAATCCCTCCACCGATTCCACCCCCTAATCCTGCCCTTAATACTCCAATCATAGAGCCCCTTACTGCCCCTTGCGATGAACCCAAAACGAATCCGACAATCGCCCAACCAATGGTGCGCGCTGGCAATTCTGTGAACTTTAAAAATTGATACAGCGCCTCACCCCAAAGTAAACCAATGACGCCACCTAAAGCGCCTAAAAGAGTGGTTAACAAAGGAAGCCACCATCGACCAATCAGAACCAAATGTCCAATCCCCATGTTCAGACCAAGTATCAAACCCGTGATAAAACCATAACTTGCATCCAAATGGAATCTCTGAAACAAGGGCAAATTTTCTGATACTGCCTTTCCAAACAATAGTTCGCTTACGAGCCACGCTAATAAGCCACCGATTGCACCAAATACTGACAACCTTAAGGCATTCTGCATCCCGATCACCTGCTGATAGGTGGAGTGGTTTTGGTATCCAATTTATATGCGTCTCATTCCAATCTGCGATAGGTGTAAGCTAATCACTGTGGTTGTAATTTGTTCTTCATGTGAAGATATTTGAGATTTCCTCCTTAAGCCATTGGTAGGAAGCCCAAATTATCAATCCAAAGCCCCCAATTACTCCAAAGGCTCCGTAACGGAAACGAATAGATGAACGAGCAACTACCTCAATAGCTTTTGCAAATTCGTCATTGACCCCTTTTGGTTCAGAATCACCGTAGCGAATCCAAAGGATAAGAACAATGAAACTTGCCAACCCAACTATGCTGCCTATCAGACAATGGGAGGGATTTCGCAAGAACAAGGTTACTGCCGCCCCCACAATAGCAAGTCCCATTAATAGTTTCCATTCAATACGCGCTCCACTCTGAAGTATGTCTAATCCAGTTAACTCCATCTCTCCACAGGAGACAAGTGGTAGAACTAAAAGCGAAATGGTAGCAATGATAGCTCCAATGCGGACAATAGTTTTCTTATTAGCAAGTAGGTGACTGAACCAGGCTTCAAACCAATCGGATGTCCGATAAGGTGTCCTCATTAGAGGCTGTGGCAGGTGATGAACAGAGTGAGGTAGCGAAGGTGTCCTGTGGATCAACTGTCCACAATTGGGACAGTGCACCCATTCAAGTGATGGGTCAGTGATGTAAAAGTTAGCCTTACAAGCGGGACACCATTCGCGAATCCCTCCTGCGATGGGTGGTTGTGGAGGATGAGTGGGTATCTGTTGTGGTGGTGTGGGTTGCTGGTATGGTGATTGAGGAGGGATTGGCTGGCTAGGAATAGGCTGCTGAATAGGTTCTGGTGTCGGTTGGGTGGGCGGTGTTCCTGGTTGAGCGACAGGTGGGTGAATAATCATCGTTTGTCCTCTTAATCCTGCACGAAACTCTTCAACGCTACTAAACCTTTGTTCCTTTCTCAGCGCCATTGCTATGAAAATTGATTGCTCAATTTGAGGCGAAACTGCTGGGTTGACACTCCGAATAGGTTCTAAGGATATCTGCCCTGACATCTCATGCTGCAATCTTACAGTAGCGTCAGGTGGAATTCTTGCTGTCAACATGAAGTAGAGGGTTGCTCCCAAACTGTAAATGTCGCTGCGGATATCGGTCTCTCCAGAGCCAAGATATTGCTCTGGAGGCGAAAAACCTGGTGTTACACCTTGAGCGCCCGTTGCTGTCTTTTCCCTTGCTCCCCCAATCTTTGCAATTCCGAAGTCAACCAAGTAAATTTTCCTGTCCTTAGTGAGCAAGATGTTCAAGGGTTTAATGTCACGGTGAATTATCGGAGGATTTTGACGATGCAGGTAAGAAACGACCTCCAAGATAGGATCAATAACTTGCATGGCAGTGACCGGTGTCATCATACCCTTTCGGTGCACTAAATCCCAAATGCTTATCCCTTCAATAAACTCCATAACAAGGTAATAGCGATCAGAGCCAAACTGCTTGAACCAATCGTAGGCTTTAGGTAGTGATGGATGGGACAGGCTTGCCAAAATCTTTGCTTCAGTCTCAAACTGTTGAACGAGTGCCGGGTCAATTTGCAAAAGTTCTTTGATAGCGACCTTGCGATGACTAAGACGCTGGTCAAGAGCAAGATAAACAGCACTGAAACCGCCAAAACCAAGAACATGCATGATAGTATAACGGTTGTTGAGAATAGTGCCCTTAGCGAGGAGTGGGACTGATGGTAACGAGGAACCACAGTAAATACAGGTTCGGGAAGTCAATGTGTTGTTCTGGCTACATTTAGGGCAAATTTGCATTCCCTTGGTCTCACTTTCTCTCATTTTAATCATCACCTTGCCCTCATTATTCAGATGCTAATGTTTAGTCTGAGTTTGATACAATTATAACCCAAAAGTGAGGGGATGTTGTGATGGGTGGATTGGTCGTTGCTCCTCAGGTTTTGGCTGTTGAAGAAGGTGTCAAGGTGCTCAGGCAAGGCGGAAACGCTGTTGATGCTGCAGTAACGGCTGCGCTGGTTCAAGGCGTGATTGACCCACAAATGTGCGGAATAGGTGG
>CALDGA010000208.1 GCA_937942085.1 uncultured Flavobacteriales bacterium | reverse complement strand
TCTCCCCCATCCCACTAATCGGAACCTCATTGTGAACATGCTTGTATCCCACCGATATAGGCGTGTCACCTGTGAATGGAACTTCTCCAACCAGCAACTCATATGCCACAACCCCAAGAGAATACAAATCTGAAAACTTGTCCGCATCTTTCCCCTCCCACAACTCAGGTGCCATATACTCAGGCGTTCCTACCAAAACTCCCGTCTTCGTGTGCCTCTCTCCCCCCAAAACCCTCGCTATCCCAAAATCCATCAACTTGACAACCCCATCTCTGCTCACAAGAATGTTGCTCGGCTTTACATCCCTGTGAATCACTCCCCTTTGATGAGCATGGTCAAGGGCAGATGCAACTGATTTCAAAATCGCAACTGCTTCGTCAGGATGGAGTTTTCCCCTTCTCCTCAGCAAAGAAGCCAAATCTTCTCCGTCAACATACTCCATCGCCATGAAGACGAAATCACCATCTTGACCTGCTTCGTAGACGGTGACGATGTTTGGGTGTTGAAGAGATGCTGCTATTCTTGCTTCGTTGATGAAGCGGGTGATAACTGTTTCGTCTGATGCGAGGTGAGGTGATAGGACTTTTAGTGCGACGAATCTTTGAAGGAAGGGGTCTTTTGCGAGGTAGACTATTCCCATTCCGCCTTTTCCCAAAACTTGAACTATCTCGTAACGACCTATCATCGTTCGCCCCATCACTTCTCGTCACCTCAGTGGGTTTTTCAGCGTAAATTCATCCATCGCCATTAGGATTTTTGGAAATCCTCAAAGTGCACAACAGCAAGTCAACGCTGGGTTCAACTATGTAACGAACTTCCCATTCACCTTCCTCTAACTGGACAATGTGAATTGTTCGGTTTCGGAAAGGACATATCTTCTGGTCATTGCCTCGTTTGAGCACTATGATTGCCTTCCCGCTTGTCAAGTCAGGATAACTCTTGTGTGGATAATTGAACCTGACGAAAATACTGTTGTCTCGCTTTTTCGGGCTCAATCTCCCCATCTTCGCCTCTATCTTTCCCCATTGTGCTGTGAACAAGATGCCTTCAGGCTGCAATTTCACTTGCAAGATGATAGAGTGAATCGGAGGTTTCGCTGGAACAAAAGTTTCTTGGGGTTTAAGGATTTTCTGTTGCCCGATTTGCTGATGCGATCTTGCTTGTTTCCACATCTCCACAACATGTCTTGTTCCGATTCCGATTGCCACTGCCAGCAAAGCCATCAAAAGAACTTGCTCCCATTGGATGCGCTTTCGCTTTTTGATTGTGGGCTTTGGAATGAAAGGTTGCGTTGGAATGTCTCCTTGACTCAGAGAGGTTATTGGCTGTGCAGTTTGCCTTAACCCGACTTGAACCAAAAGGACTGTGATGTTGTCATGTCCGCCTCGTTCGTTGGCTAATGCTACCATTCTTGAGCAAGTTTCTTGCAGGCTCTCAGAATTTTTCAAGAGGTTCTCCAATTCGTGATCTCGCACATGCTCTGTTAGCCCATCTGAACAAAGCAAAAACACATCGCCTTCTTTTAAGCCGCCGGCGATAGTGTCACCTTCAACTGTTGGCTTACTGCCCAAAGCATTGGTCAGGTAGTTTCGGAAGGGTGAATTTCGTGCTTCATGAGGTTTTATCCTACCTTTGGCGACTTCTTGGGCAATCCATGTGTGGTCGGTCGTCAATTGACGAATTTGTCCATCCCGTAAAAGATATGCTCTGCTGTCACCGACATGGGCGACATAGAAACTGTCGCTGCTTACAATTAAAGCCGTCAATGTTGTTCCGGGGCGTCCCTTCCCTTCTCCTTGCGCTAATTGGTAAACGGCGTTGTTGGCTTGGTTTAAAGCGAAGCGGAGTGCTTGTTCCATCGTTTCCGTTTTCTTTGTCAGCGCCGAAAAGAGAGCCTCAGTGAACGCTTTAACGGCAGTTTGGCTGGCAAGTTCGCCTAAGGCATGTCCGCCCATCCCATCAGCAACGACAAACACAGCCCTAATCCCTAACGCCTCAGCCTCTTGGTTGGGCGGGAGATAAACAAGGTAACTGTCCTCATTGTTAGAACGCACCCGACCAACATCGCTTAAAGCAGCAACTTCTATCGGCAAATTTCTTCCAAGCGTCATGACCATCACATCCTTTTAGCGGTTCTCTCAACAATTACTTCTGACCCAAATGCATCACTACTCCAACCGCCATAGTTTGATGGTGCAATCTTCACTTCCAGAAGCCAAAATTTTACCGTCGGGAGAAAAGGCGACTGAATTCACCTTACCCGTGTGTCCTTCTAATGTTCTGATAAGGCTTCCATCAGAAACACGCCATAGTTTGATGGTTTTATCCGAACTTCCAGAAGCCAAAATTTTTCCGTCAGGAGAAAAGGAAACTGAAGTCACTATGGAGAACAGACCTCTGTGCCCTCTTAAAATCATGATGAGGCTTCCATCAGAAACACGCCATAGTTTGACGGTTTTATCCCAACTTCCAGAAGCCAAAATTTTTCCGTCGGGAGAAAAGGAAACTGATTCCACGGAGAGTATATGTCCCTCTAATGTTCTGATGAGGCTTCCGTCAGAAACACGCCATAGTTTGATGGTTTTATCCAAACTTCCAGAAGCCAAAATTTTTCCGTCGGGAGAAAAGGAAACTGAATTTACAGAATATTCATGCCCCTTTAATGTTCTTATAAGGCTTCCATCAGAAACACGCCATAGTTTGATGGTGTCATCATCACCTCCAGAAGCCAAAATTTTTCCGTTGGGAGAAAAGGAAACTGATTCCACGGAGAATATATGTCCCTCTAATGTTCTGATGAGGCTTCCATCGGAAACACGCCATAGTTTGATGGTTCCTTTATCACTTCCAGAAGCCAAAATTTGCCCGTCGGGAGAAAAGGAAACTGAATTTACAGGACCTTCATGTCCCTTCAAGGTTCTAGCAAGTCTTTCATAAGAAACCCACCATAAAACCCGCCATAGGATGGGCAATATCAAAACCAGCACAACCGACACAAAAATTGCCCATCTTCTCAATCCTTGCTTCTTTACCTTCTCACTCTCTCCTATTGCTGTTTCAGTTCGTTCTCTCCTGAATTCTTCCTCAACTTCATCCTTGCTCTTCAATAGCGGTCTTTCTGCTGATGATGCGGAATATGTTGGTGTGACTAATTTCTCTTTTCGCTCCTCTACCCCTTCTGTCTGCCAGTAAACACCCACTTCCGTTGCTATTGGCTTTGCTTCCGTCGGGGTTACCCTTTCCCACTTTCCCATCAATGCTCGCTCTAATGCCGTTACCATCTCCATTCCGCTTCTAAACCTTCTCATCCTATCTTTCGCCATCGCTACCCTCAAAACTTCATCCACCATCTCCCCCATCCCACTAATCGGAACCTCATTGTGAACATGCTTGTATCCCACCGATATAGGCGTGTCACCTGTGAATGGAACTTCTCCAACCAGCAACTCATATGCCACAACCCCAAGAGAATACAAATCTGAAAACTTGT
>CALDGA010000207.1 GCA_937942085.1 uncultured Flavobacteriales bacterium | reverse complement strand
CCGTTCTACGGTTCTAAGTGCGGTGCAACTCTTTTGAAACAACTACGGTACGACTGGATGGAGATGCCAGAATGAAGGTCTTATATTTGCCTGTTGAACGAATACCATTTGAGCGTGATTGCTTTGGGGTTAGCAAGCCTATTATTCCTCGTGATGTTTTCCCCTGCAACCTTAGAGGGTTCATACTTCAAAACGATGATAGTACTTTCTTTGCGTTAGGGCTTCGCATTATCTGTGGGAATCTGTTTGTGGTTCACTCAGAGCATGAATATACAGTCTTTCTAGACTGTAACAAGTCATATTTCAAGGGTGCCACTCTGGTTTATACCGATGAAAAAATGCTGAGGGGTGATATTGATGAACCTATACCTGACCGTCCTTATCGCCCACGTTCATTATTCGAGTTGGCCAGCATTGAGGATTACTACTTTACTACGGTCATTGACCTTATTGCTTGGCTAGGGCAAGCCGTCTTGTCCGCGTTTAAGGCCGACGGTGAGTGTTATTACTTTGACCAAGACACCTACGCCAAAGCTACGCGGGAATACCTTTTTATTCGGGGGTTGTAGTGATATGCGCAAGCTGAAGTCTTTGGATGAACTCTGCAAAAAACTTTGGGAAACTGGAAAAGTCAGGGCTGTTAGCGATGGTTACCTTTATCCGGCCTACTTTGACTTTCGGGAAGCTACCCACTTCCGTGGCTGTCTGTGGACATCAAATAAGGATGGTAAGGTCTTTCTGGCTTTTCATCTTTGCGATTGGGAACCTATTCATGGCTACCCGACGGTTAAGGTACTTGATAAAGACTTGCCTTTGGTGTACTGCTGGGATTATCATGAGTTCCTCATTAAACGGGGGATTAAAACCACCAAAGAGTATCAGCTAGAGTTCTTTGCTTACAACTTTGGGTTTGAACCTTACACTGAAAGACAGGCTAAGCTGATTATCAAGCACGGTACACCAATTGACCTACCTATGGAAGTGCCTTTTTAGAGGGGTGGCCACCAAGACCACCATTGAGGATGGCCGGCTCTGGTTGTCCAAAACTCTAGTTTCTTGACAACTAACGTTTTCCTAGAGGTGCTGATGTCGTTCAGCACCTTTTTTATCTCAAAGCCGATGCCGGTTTGTACGCCCTGTAGACAGAAGTTGAATATTTGTTCTAGGTTGTTCAAATCATGCCCGTATAGTACCATTGACTTACCGGTGGAGAATCTAACTTGTAGCTCATTCCTAAAGCCTTTCTCCCATCGTAGGCTACTCCAGTTTAGCGAGAGGGTTTGAGTTCGGCTAAGTATCCAGTGCGGCACTCTTAACGAGTAGTAGCCTTTTTTGCCGGTCTCAGGTGTCCAGATTACTTTAAGATGGTCACCAATGGGTTGTTTCCACGGCGATTCATCTTGAGCTGAGGCGGCTACGATGGGATTTGAACTGGCTACCTTCCAGAAATCCTTTGCTGTCCGTTCTATTTTTTGAAGGATTGCCGAGGGAATGGATGCGCGGAACGTTCCTTGTTGTAAATAAAACTGTTCTGCCCCTTGGCTGTCTATCTGTCGGTCAACCCAAAAGAGTAAGACTTCTGGTATTGGTTCGCCTTCGCCACCTTCATCACCACCGGATCCCTCATCCTCATCGTCGGGTTCTGGTTCTTTCTCACCGTGACAGGGTGGGCAAGGGTCAGGGCATTCTTTGTCTAAAATCCTCTCTAGAATCTCACGAATGGGTTCTAGCTCCGGGCTGACCTCTGGCGATTCTAGATACTCAGGTGCCCGTTTTGGTACTGCGGTAGGGCGAATCTTAATCTCGATTTTGGGCGATATTTTAATTTGAGGGAAGGGCGTTTTAGTGGGCGGTAAGATTTTAGGGGATACCGTAATGGGAACATTCGGGATTAGAATAGGCGGGGCAATGATGTTGACGGTGTTCTTGGTTTGGTTAAACTGCTCTACTTTCTTGTTCGTGATTTGGTTGATTGTTACGGGCTTATACTCTACCACTGTGCCCGGTGGTATCCTTGGCTCGGTAGAGGATACTATTTCAATGGAAATATTAAAGGTTGGTTTGAACCATACAGTCTTATAAAAAGGGCCTAATTGCCCAGGATCGATTTGGGGGGTGAAACGGAACCAAACTTTTTGATCATTAGAAAAGACCAACGCAATATGAGAGTTGCCACCACCGACCCAACCTATTACATTGCCACTCAGAGGAAAATAGTAATAAGAAGGTGTATAATAAGCTAATTTAACAGGTTCATTAAAAACAACTTCCTTTGTCTCGTTGTATGGATTGACAGTGTAGGTAAGAGTAGTGTCTGGTTCGTCTCTGTGAGGGTTTTTCAACCAACTCCATATAACCCCAATAAAGTATCCAGTCGCTTTAATTCCGTACCTACCCGGTGGGAAAGTAGGGATACGCTCAGGCTTGCCACGGAAGCGAAACCCTGTAAACTTTTCTAGCCAGTCAAACCATAAAGGCGCTATCATTCGCTCTACGGTTTGCACTGCGAGAGAGAAGGCAACGACACCTAGAAACTTTCCCGCAAACCCAAGTGCTAGCTTCCCTAGTCCTACTTTCGCACTTGCTCCGCCTACGCTTCCCACTGCCGCTGTGGCTGCTGCGCTTTTAACCACCGGGGCAGGGAGTTTAGGGTTAGGTGTCTTGTTAATACTTAGGGATGGTCGCTTGAACGGGACAATAGAATTAACCGCTGAGCTTGGGCTACTCAGCGGTAGGTGCATATTGTGAGCGGGTATCCCAAAACTCCGTTCCTGTAACTTTAGCATAGTTTTCCTAGGTACGGTAGGAATTCGGGATTGGCACCGTTCCTAATTCCTTGGCTGCCAAAAAAAGCCGGGTGTTTCGCCAGTTCACTTCTAAAGGGATATAGCTTAGCATGGCTGCCCGCATTGGGTTATTTTCCTCGTATTGTAGCCTTAGAGGAACCACGTTAACCGTAGGCTCTAACTCGCCATAGCGGGATTGTACCAGTAGGTTAGGGTACAACTCCGCCAAGACGGAGCTACTCCAAACCACAAGCTTCTCTACGGTATTAACCGAGTCGGGAAGGTCATTCTTGCTAAATGCCGTCATTTGGAAGTATACCCCCAAAACTTTTGAACTATTTTGTAATCCATAATATAACTGAAAACCTAGGAAAAGCGAAAGAGGTGGGTATGTCATCCCAAACTGGGCAATCATC
>CALDGA010000206.1 GCA_937942085.1 uncultured Flavobacteriales bacterium | reverse complement strand
AGTGTATTGCCATCATCCGCAAGACCCTCTTGGAATTTAAGAAGTAATGAACTGGGCCACCGCCTTCTTCGCTGGGGATGAGCATCCCGACCACCACAAGCCCCTCGACGGGTTGCGTGGCTTGGCAGTGTTGATGGTGGTGTTCGGCCACGGCGCAAATCACGGCCTGGGCCCCTTCGGCCCCGATAGCATGATGATCCGCGGTAAGCTGGGCGTCTACCTCTTCTTTGTGTTGAGCGCCTACCTGCTCGATCGTCAAATCATCAAAATGTTCCAGCAGGGCAGAGCACAGTGGGACTACTGGCGCTATTATTTCAGCCGTCGCATCCTGCGCATATTCCCGCTCTTCTTCCTCGCATTGGTCGTATTTCGCGTCGCCAATGCTGCCGGTCTTAAAGTGGTCATCCACAGTTGGGGCCAATTATGGGAGCATCTCGCCCTCCAACGCGGCGACCACATCTTCTGGTCCATCCCCGTCGAATTCAAATACTACCTCATTAGTCCCATCTTGCTCTACTTCTTCCACCGCGTCCTTCGCTGGAACCTCTGGGCGATGGGCATCACTTTCGCCGCACTCTTCGTGGGCGTCTACCAATATTCCGTGCACTGGCAACCCGACGGCACCAGCACCTTATTGTACCTAAACATCTTTTTGATGGGTACGCTGGTCGCGGTAATGGAACGATGTGTGCCTAATTTTTGGAACGCCCTCCGCACCTTCAAACCGGCCTCCTCCCTAGGCTGGTCTGTCATTCTAGCCTTCAGCCTGTGGTCGTGGAAAATGGATGATTTTACCAGCATCAACACCTTCCTACCTGCAGCCGCCCTATGGTCCATCGCCCTCGCCGCTACCTTCGGCCCCGGATGGTGGGCGTCACTACTCTCCTTCAAGCCCTTGCGTTGGGTGGGTAAAGTATCTTTCAGCATGTACCTCTTCCATATCCCCGTGTTGATGTGGGTGAAGACTTGGGCCGTACCTAGTGGTCCGCTATGGTTCATTTACCTCGGACTGACCGCATTGGTTTGTGCCGTGACTTTCCTGCTCGTCGAGCGCCCCCTACAACAATTCAAGCCGTTCACCTATGGACCAAAATCAGCGTAAAGAGCTTCTGATCAAAGCCATGTCCGAGGGCATGACCTACGAAGAATATGCTGCCCTCAACAAACAATTGGCCAAAGAAGGTAAAACCACCGGTCCACAGAAGGAAGCCTACGTGAACTACACCAAGCTGGGCGCTGCGCGTATGAAGCGTTGGGAGAAAATGTACACGCCCTCTGAAGCCTTTTTACAAACCCTTGCCGCCCGAGTACAAGAAGGTGAGCAGTGGTTGGTGTTCAGCGAGCCTTGGTGTGGCGATGCGGCTCACAACCTGCCGTTCATCGCCAAATGGACCAAGTCCTTGGGCATTGAATTACGCGTGATTTTGCGCGACCATAACTTGGACCTGATGGATGAGTTTTTGACAGGTGGCGGAAGATCCATTCCCAAACTGGTCCGATTATCTTCAGATTTCCAAATCCTCAACACCTGGGGCCCGCGTCCCGCACCCCTAACAGAACATTACAATGCATGGCGCGCGAAGGAAGCATTCAATAAATCAGATTGGGTGCTCTTTGCCCAGGAATGGTATAATACTGACAAGGGCAGGAGTTTGGAGGTAGAGTTCTTAAAGTAGGTTATTCTGCGATTTTGAACTCAATACTCATATTTAGAGCATTGGCGACAAGCGCGAAGTTGGAGAGACGAATGTCCTCGCCTTTTTCTATCCTGCTGATGTATGGTCGTTTCTTCCCAATAGATTGTGCGAGGTCTTCTTGGGTCAAGCCCAATTGCTTACGTCGGTATTTAATCACCTCGGCGAAGTAATTTGAAAATGCTTTGTGGTCAAACGCCTCTCGACTAGCAGTCCCAGCCTCTCCAAATTTGGCGTCAATGATTTCATTAAGGTTGATCAGTTCGTTCATTTCCGACATATATTTTCAACAGTTCATTACCTCGGCTAACAGCCTTCCGGTAATCTTTTGTGCTCTTTTTTACAAATCCGTTCAGACAGATTACCTTGTTGGCTAGCGTGAAATTTTCGTGATCCATGGGGTAGAGTATAAACCTGTATTCCTGAACAGCCTTCACCCGCAATTCATAGAACCGAGTGTTAGTGAGCTTTTTTACGTAAGGCGCACCAACCACTTGAATCTCAATGAGCACTGCAATGACTTCGTAGAATTTATCTAGTACGCGCTGTGGTTGCTCTGCAATAAAGGCATGGCACTCGGGAGTCATTTTAATTTCACGCTTCACAAATGTAACGAATTAATTACATTCTATGCCGTTTGAAGAACATAGAATCCAATTAAGTTGATCCCTGCTAGAGGTGAAATCCAAATAATGTGAAAAAAGAAAACTTATAAAGGTCCTACTTCGACCCGTTCTCCTTCAGGTTGAGGTACATCTTTTCAAAGGTGGCGTAAACTTCCGTCAAGAAACCCTCCGTGAGGGCATCTTTAACATCGCCCACTGCGGGATGGCTATCTTTCATGAATTTGAAGCCTTGCTTCATTGGGCCCGCTTCAAACTCCACGTAATGCCAGCGCTCCATCGCGTAAATGGTGGTTTTAAACTGTTTGGTACTCCAAGATTCAACTATTCGCATGGCTAGAAATCCACGTGGACTTTAAGGTTCAACAATCGATTGGTCATGTAGTTCGGCACCGCATACTGCCCGGCAGCGCTAATATCCTTGACCCAAAGGTAGCTCACGGTATTGCGCGCTTGCAATAGGTTGAAGATTTCCGCACTGATCCATACCTCTTCAAATTGCTGGGTCCAATTTCCTTTGAGCACCTTAATAAACCCTATATCCGCACGACGGTAAGGC
>CALDGA010000205.1 GCA_937942085.1 uncultured Flavobacteriales bacterium | reverse complement strand
TGACTGTAGAGTGCAGTCATTTGAGGGAGGCTATCCTTTAGCATGTCCAGTTCAAGTTGGGCATACTGGGGGGCATACTGTTGCTCCAGTTCAAATAACTGTGGGGCAAACTCAATCTGAGTTTCTAGGGTCTTTCGATATTCCTCGCCAGCATCCCTAGGTGGTGGACTTTTAACTTTTGTTGATCCCATTTTGTTTTGCTAAAGTTGCGAACCGTTCCCATCGGTAGGTTCTAAGATTATTGTCTGTTCGTCTGTGCCACCCAATGTAAGGCAGCTTAAATGGAGCTAATTGCTGGAATCTGTGTAATTTAGCTCTTCCTGCCGCTAAAAAGACAAACCAGCAATCTGGGTTTTTATGTTCAAATTGGAAGTCGTCCCATCGATCTGCATGCTTCAGGTTGATTGGTCTGGCAGCGATGAAGGCTTCAGGGCCTGAGTATAGGTAGCCTCTAGCAAGGTAGTTCATGAGGTCAGCGTTAAATGACCTTTCACTGTCCTGATACTGTTTCAGGGCTTCACCTAAAGGCGCGTTCATAGTCTTGAATCATTCTAACCTTTGGCAGGAAGCCTCCAGACCAGTTCGCCCGATACCAGCATCCCATAAATAAATGGACTGCCTTTGTCTCAGGGTAAAGTTTCCTGGTCCTCTCTAATCTATCAAATTTGCGGCACCCAAACAGTGGCCAATCCACTGGCTCAAAATCCCAGTCGCCCCGCTCATACATCTCACTCATCATCCCAGGGCCTGTCTTAAAAATGACTGTGCGCCCTGTTTGTTTTAATCTTCTCCAGGCTTCATCCAGACACGCCTTGATAAACTTATTCCCTGGCTCGCAAGCCATTGCCCAGTTCGAGATCACTGGATGGGGCATCCATCCAGGCTCCTCAAGCCCAATATAATGTTCTGCCTCTGTGGGTAGGGTTCCGATGCAATACATATCCGCATCTAGATACCATCCGCCAAACTCATGCAGCAGTTGAAGGCGGAATATGTCTGCCGCCTCCACTCCCACCACATCATCGTCCTTATAACCCAGGGAAGAATACATATCCCTGTTGCTATACATGCGGATATCCCAGCCAGGGTGATGCCGCTTCACACTGTCGAAGCATTCCTGACCTCCGGCAGGGACATGCGGTCCCATCGTCTGGTGTATGATCTTAGGAATCAATTTGCAGGGTCTCGTTGTTCCAGCCAGGGATAGTCACCTTTGGTTGGAGCTGTTTGGTGATGTCGTCGGTCAGGATCTTATCCCATTTACGAACACGCCTGATGGCTTCGCTAAAGGTTTCTATCTGCTCGACCGTATAACCCTCGATGCCTTTGCAAACAGAACAAGGGACTGTTTCTGTAACGAATGCCACTGCTTCTGGCTCGTCTGTTTTCTCACCACTCCAGGCAAAGCAACGCAGGGTTAAGACCCACTGGCAAACATCAGTCGCTGAGTGTTCGCACATAGGCTCCCTGCTTACCCATTTGTATTCTTGAATCATGCTAATCGTTTCAGGATTTTTGTGATTTGTGCCGTCTCAAAATCACCGACAACCTTGCTAGACCAGCCTTCGTCGATGAACGCATCCTTAGCCTCTTGCTCCTCCATCATATCGGGGTAGGTGATGCGGCGAATGTTTGATGACTCCATCTTTGCACCTTCAAAGTTATACATCTCCAGGGTGCATACGACTCCGCATTTATCGTCCTCGATAAAATAATCCATCGTCTTTTTCACCACAGGTTCCCACCGTAAATCGTCAGGAATAACACCAGCCTGCCTCAACAGCTTATGATCAGGGTGGTCCGACAGTTGTTGTTTTAATTTGCTTAACTCACTCATGATCCACTTGCACAGTCCGTTGGGCAGGTCATGCCGCTCATATTGATGATGGCCATATCAGAAATATTTGCGCCGCCACTTCGCGTATTGCCGACAGTTAAAACAAGAGAATTACCACTGACATAACCTGTGATCGAAATGGCGGTTACATAGGGGTTCGTGTCGCCATCTTTCCACTCCAACGTGCCGCTAGAGTTTGTGCCTAAGTATTTGTTAGCAGTGGTGACCCCGTTGATTGAGATGTCAGAAACATCAAGGGTATCATTGATTGTGCATTCACCCGATATATAGACTCCACCGTCGACGGAAAGACGCTCCGATGGATTGGTGTAGCCTAATCCGATAAACCCGTTCTGGGTCATCGTAAATGCCTCAGTTTGTGTGGAAGAGGTTTGCTGGTCTGCAAAGATGGACAATGAATTTAGGTTACCATTTCGGGTGCCCATATATTTCATTGTAAACCCATATTGGCCCACATTGTATTGGCCATCATCAACACCAACTCTAAATATGCCAACATCATTATTTCCGCCGCCGACTCGCAAGGCAGTGTAATTATGCCCTGGGACAATACGAATCGAGTCGCCATTCGCAGAGGTTCCAAAATCAAGTTTGTAGCTAGGACTTGTAGTTCCTATACCAACGTTGCCACCTGTTGCAATCGTCAATTTGGTAGTTAAAGACCCCGACCCAAAAGCTCCTGAAGTAGATATATAAATATTACCTGATTGATCAGTTAAAAACCGTGAAACCGGGTAAGTTCCGTTGAACATATCTATTAATCCACCCCTATTAGCTCCTTCTATTT
>CALDGA010000204.1 GCA_937942085.1 uncultured Flavobacteriales bacterium | reverse complement strand
TGACCGATTTTCAGCCGTTATTAACCGTCACGTATGACGGTTATTTTAAAGATTTTGTTCGATATTTAGACATTACGTTTAATTCGAGGGTTTTTAAAGCGGTAACTCGTTTTTCGTCTGGTGGCAAGCTCAAAGCTATGTCGCCGGACAAGGCTGACGATTCGTCGGAGTGGGATCGGGAGGCCGAGGGAGGCTTTTCGATCCTGCTTCTGGATTCCGAGCGTCGGTCTCAGTCCGGCGCTCAATTTTACGAGCCGCTCCATATTAAGGAGCGGTTTTTATATAAGCGATTGCGGAATTGGTCGCCCGAGGATGGGGTGACGATTCCCATTGAGCATTTTCTATCCTCAGATTGTCCCCGCATTGTGTGGGGATTTTACAAAAATGCTATTTATTACGAGGATTATCAACCCATTGGGCCGGTCGAGTCGTCGGTTATTGCGTTTGATTTTCCCCTTTCGGAGGAAGCTATGATTCCTCTGGAGGTGGAGTCTTCTATTTTTCATCGTATTCCTCGTACTAAAAATGATTTAGTCTTTATTACTAAGGACGATGTCCTTATTCGCATTCCGATTGGAACCCGATTTTGCCGCTGGCGCCTTCAAAACGGGCGCTGGCAGGCCCTTTATTACAACGAGGGGGCTGCCGCCAAATTGCTCCCTCGTTTGTATTTATTACAAGGTAAATAGTTCTTCTCCGTTCGTGTTCTTCTCCTTTGCGGTTCTTCTCTCGAAGAAGAACCTTTTTTTTAGCTATTTTAGAATTTAAATTCTAACCTTCGTCTTCTTTTTTAGAATTTAAAAATCCCCTAGCTTACGTAAGTTTTTTATATTTAGTTTTTTGTTGCGTTATTTATAAAATTAAGGTGGGGTTTTTAGGAATCTTGTCCCCGCCCTACATCCTTTTCCCAGAATTTTAAAAAAAAAGAGGCATGTTTTATTTGATTGTTTTTTAGGTTTTACATCAGTAGAATCAGTGTTGAGAGGATTCTTGT
The DNA here is from genome assembly GCA_937942085.1 of uncultured Flavobacteriales bacterium. GTDB lineage: Bacteria > Bacteroidota > Bacteroidia > Flavobacteriales > Schleiferiaceae > UBA10364. The sequence goes on along the minus strand of CALDGA010000204.1, from coordinate 9,004 downwards.
AGCCTTTTAACTGTCCTCCTCATTAGTAAGGTGCCCATGTCGTATGTCCTACATCAAATACGCTCAACTGCCTACTGAAATCCCTGAACTTGTTGCCGTTCCAACCTGGACCTCCAGCCGCCCACAACGCGCATTAGCTTATGGAACCCTTGGCGCCTCTGCAGGGCTAGGTTTCCTAACCGGTGGATTGGCTGGTAAGGCTTTTGCAGGTGATGAAGGCATTCTCCCTGGCGCCGTTTTAGGAACTGTTGTTGGCGCTGTTGTTGGCCCGCTGCTTTATTATCATCTTTACGGTAAAACGCCCTCGTATGTACCTAAAGAACAAGTTCCCACATCCGACGATTTTCCTTCGCGGATACTGGAATTTTTAATTGGTAATGCGGTTACAACAACGCTTAGTGTTGGTGCCGGTGTTGGGCTATTGGTACTGTTTAGGAAGTTGATGTACCCCGAAGAAGATCTGCAAAACGGGAAGACAACATGAAACCTATTTTGACGAATCTCCTTACAGGTCATGTACTTAGTTTGGCGCAGCGATTTCCAGGCGTAATGTCTTCTACGACGTTACCTCTTATTAAGCGCGCTAGGGAGGGTGAAGAGGAAAAATATCCGACTCGGTTTGAGCTGATTATGGAGTCAGAGGAGTCTGAGCCGTTTTTGGAGAATATTGAAATTCGAGTACCCGCTGAGATGACGCCTGCGTATCCGTGGTGGCGTCTAGGTGCTGCTAGCGCGGGTTTAGGTTTAGGCGCCTATGTTGGTAGTAAGGTTTTTGGAGGTTTGTTGGGCAGTTTAAGCGGCGGGCTTATAGGTATGATCCTTGCCAAGCCGATTTTTGATGCATTTTTTAGCCAAATGCCGCGGACAGATTATTTGCGCCCAACGACGAGTTATTACGTTAAAGAACATGCGCTTGGCATTGGCGGGTTTCTTTTAGGGCTTTTAGTATTGCTGCTCGGGGCACACTATGCTGAAGGCCATCTGTTCGAATCATTACAGAAGTCGCTGCAAAAGTAAATCGGTAGTATAAACTCCCAAAATCGTGTAAGGCCCTTATAGCACTTGCACGATTTTGGGAAGTCTAAATTACAAAGTGCTGTTAGCAATGCCAGACAATTCGACGGTTTCTTCACCGTTTTCGCCGGAATTCCTTCATGCCGCTCGCCAGACGGTTGCAGCGCTTCATGAGGGTAAATGGTACATGGAGGGGATTCATAGTGATGTTTATGGAAATCGGCTTGCAAAGCCGCTGGAAACAATTCATGACGTAGAAAGTTACATTTCGGCATGGCCGCAGGAGTTTCAGTTCTTTGTAAAAGTTCCCACAGAACAAACCGTTGTGAATCCCTGGTGGCGGGCTGGTGCAATTGCTGCCGGGGCAGGGCTTGGTGGCTATGTCGGCGCAGCATTTACGAAGCATCCGATAGGTTATCTTGTTGGGGCACTTCTAGGAGCTGCGTTGGCCTGGCCCTTATACGATGCAACAATGGCTAAACGCTTACGAGAAGTACGCATTGAAAACGACCCGACGCTACGCCGACAAGAATATCTAAAAGGACTGGCAGGGTTTATGCTCGGACTTGCAGTGCTAGCTTCGTCGTTGCTGCTAGCACCTATTGCAACCACAGTCAAGAGTCCCGCTACTACGCTTTAGAATTTAAATTCTAATTGTAAGGTAATCGATACGATGTACGTTCCAAAGCATCTTGATGCGATCTTTACGAAGCTTGCGCACATTAAGTTTGCGGATGATCTAGCATCCGATAAATCGTTTGAGAAGGCGTTTGCCGATTTGGCACTAGCCGTTCAAAACGACAGCTTTCCTATTTTAAATCAGAAGACGTTAGGGTTTCAGTTGCTGGAGAAGAATGAAGATGAAACAAGAGCTGTAGGTGTAGTCGGGCTACAGCTGGGCGATATGGTAGTGCTAGCGCCTTATTTTTTTGAAGATGGCGAAATTTTTGGTAACGAACTGCTATGGCTTGCCGAACCGAATATCTTTGTACCGAAAACCGATGCATGGATCAGCTATTTATCGAATACCAAACTTACCGATTTTGGTCGTGCGATCAACCCGCTGGAGATGGCCGAGCGCGTAACGGCGCCCGATATGACCCGACTACGATTTCCCTATACCAAAACCAGTCTAGCCGTTGAGCCATGGGCAATCGATGTACTGCCAAAGCTTTATCGTGAAATTCTCAAACCCAAACGCCTGTTGAATAAACGTGCCAGCGTTGCCAAAGTACCGCTTCGACCGCTAGATATTCTGAAGCATGCTAGCGTTGCGGGTCGCTTTTTGGCAACGATCGTTGCGCATCCTGGCTTGATCTATGATCTACAGACCTTTGTTGGCGATGTGACGAACCTGCTAAAGCAGGCAGCACATATTGTCAAAACCGCTACGTCGGTCCTTTCGCAAGTCGCTTTCGACAAGCCAATCGACCTTAATAAGGTAGGCCCCATCAAAATCTATACCGAAGATGATCTCAGCGACCCGGATCTTTCTGCTGATGATAAGCTTCGCATTATGAAGATGGGCTACCTCATCAAAGACTTTCGGCGGCAATTTTCCAAAGTAGCCGAAATCGAACAGATCGTCGAACAGACGACCAAGCACTACGTTGTTCCCGATGGCTTGCTCAAAGGTGAAGCCCTCTTAGACGACGGATCGCATACAGAGGTCGTATTCGTTCCTGTCGAAAATAGCAACTACGTACGATTCGTCGTTGCCTGCCCAGCCGATAAAACCGTCTACGCCGGTAAAGGTAGCAGCGTTGAAACGCCCTCCTTCCGATTCTTTGCCAAATCTAATATCGGACATATTTTTGTTAATGTTGATAATATTGAGAAGGATTTAGATGCTATCTGGACAGCGCTCCAGCGGGTTGAGGGGCGTCCGGCAGAATACGATCAAGCAGTTATCTTTGTGCGCTTTCCAGATAGCATCAAGGCATATTACTGTCCGAGCTTTCAGCGGGAAGACGACAAGATCGTGCTTGATACCTTAAAAAATTCGGTTCGCTCCATCATCATCGAATCCAGAGCAAAACAGCCGTTTATTGTACGCGATGTCCTCCATGTGGGACGAGATGACGTTATTATCGCGCCTCTAGATCGTAAGGATATAAGCGAAGCGGGCTTTATGTCGCCGACACAAGCGATTGAAAAGTTAGATCTGTTCCAAGCCGGCGATATCATAAAGCTAACCATCTCGTCTTCAAGCAAGTTTTACTACTTTGCCGGAGAGAATGGTTCGGAAGAAGTTGAAAAGAAAACAGCGGCACTGAGGTTGATGGCCGATTACGGCATCTCCGAACAGGACGCAAACCGAATGCTTAAAGAAGCGGAGCGAAGACCAGTTACCTATTTTATCAAACTTGCGCAGCCTCCAGCCCCGCAGCAAGCTGTCGGCGCAATTATGCCTCCGGCACCGGTACCGGGTGGGGATTTTCTGATGGGCTCGTCGCTTCCGACACTTCCAGCTACCGAACAGGTGGCTACGCAGTCGCAGATTCAAGCACTTTCGCCAATTCAACCGCCCGCGTATGCGCCACTTAACCCACAGCTTGTACAGCAAATTGCCCAAGCCGCTTCTACCGGACAGAAAGATATCTTCGATACGACATTTCTCAAGACGATGCTCGAAGCGACGGATGATAGGGATATTTTGGAGCAGTTTTTGCCAAAAATGATGGTCGGCGTGGATGCTATCGGCAGGTTGCTGTTTAACCTTTATTGGCATAAGGACTTTATGGAAAACAGGCTGGGTAAAGTCGACACCCTCAAGATGCGACAGAACCTTCAAAGCATGTTTAAAAATCTTGGGGATGCGGTCTTAACGCTGTTTGAAAAGAACATCAAACAGATTGGCTCGAACATTCCCGAACTGTTTGGGCAAGAGGCAAGCTAAGATGCTCCCACGCGTGCTTACGCCAAACCCCCAAACTGTAGATCATATGGCAAACCAGATGCGACATCTGTTTTCAGGGTACTTGACTGAAAAGACTCCAGCGCTCGATATTCCGTCGTCCGGTACTGGATTGACGCAGTCGTCTTTGCAGACGACTCCTACGAGGTCCCCCCTCGAAAAGATAATGCCAAGCCTGACCGCAGCGATACTCACAGAGCTGTCGCGTCCTTCCGATCCGTACAACTGGCAATGGCTAGCTACGCTTCTGGGAGTAACGTTTAATCCGTTTTACGCGCAGACCACGCCTGTTCCGTATCCTCCTAACTATTACAGCACTACGAGGTGGTCGTAAGGTGAAGCTGTTTGAGATTTCGCTTTGTTCCAAAAACGAAAATGCGTTGATCGTTCCTGCAAATCAGCAGGAGATGTTCTTTGCGATTCGCGCGCCGCGTGAATGGATCATTCACAAGGTGGCAATTGCGTGCGAAACGCAAAACATGTCGGCAACGGCTACATGTCGGCTTTATAACACCGATATTCCTACAGACACCGAAGGCATGCCCGAGCAACAACAGCTTGCCTACCGCACGATTCATGCGATAACGCCCGCATTTACCGTTACAGCCAGCTCTCCGGCCTTTCAAGCAGATGTGAATTATAGCGCTACGAGCGATAAAGGCATCTACTGGTTACAAATCTCCCTTTCGCAGGCTCAACAGGCTAATACATCTTGGGCTGTCAGCTTGGCAGGAAGAGTTTCAGGAGGAACAGGACTCTAGAATTAGAATTTAAATTCTAATTCCGTGCAGAAGGTGCAAGCGATGTCGATTACGCCGAGAGATTTTGTTAAGGGTATTATTAAGGCAGCGTATCGTCGACTGACGGATCTTTTGTTGGAGAGGATGCAGGAAGCCGAAACGCCTCAGCACATTAAACGTGCCGTTGCGCAGCGCCTGGCGGAAAAGCTGCTTCGGAGGTGGTTTGTAGGCGATGAACAGAAGCTGGAGTAAGACACATCCGTTTCGTGCACCCGATTGGCGTTGGCGTCGCGCAAATTACTATTGGAGTAAGTCCTTTAAACGCAAACGTAAGCCAGCCGACGGCGAGGTAATCGGTCTGGAGGAGCCGGAGCAACCGACGCAAATACCTCGCATCCCCCGCTGCGCCGATAACGATGAGGAAGTCCTTCGCATTTTACGATTTCTTTTAAATCGGCGTACCAAAACACCCAATCCCGTTTTTCAACAAGACGCTTTTGAAATTCATCACAACGATGCGTTTTGTCTGTTACGTTGGGAACTGGAAGCCAGAATCTTAAGCGGCGCTAGCGTGTCAGAACTTGCCAAACGGATGGGAATGCTAGAACAGACCGTTCAATGCTACGAAAATTGGTTTTATGATGTCCGAGATAAGCTTGATAACAAAAGTTATGTTTTTCAATGTTTAATTGCACCGAAACTTCCATCGACCGAGGAAAACGTAGTTACGAAAGAGGGAATTTGGAAGCTTTATGCGTTTATAGGCAACGAACAACTTCTTGATCAGGTGATCTTTGAGAGCGTACAAGCCCCCCTTGATGAGGGGTTTTGGGCGGAAGATTTGGTACATAATATTTATCGTAAGCTAGCGATTGCTTGTAGAGCTAATGTATTGAAGCCGGTAGAACTCTTGCGAGCTTTTAGCCATCTGTACAAAATCAAAAAGCAGGCGCAAACGCCATTTACGAAAAGCGAAATACAACGACATCTATATGAAGCGTTAACCTCTATTCAATGGGATTGGACAGACGAGGCGACTAAAAAAGACGATGAAAGTTATATGATCGGCGGAGCTTCGCTTAAGCCAGAGGAACTACTACTTTTGGGGAGTGATAAACCCGGCCCGGAGTTTACTAAATATCTACAATCCGCACAATTTCCTAAATAATTGCATTTCAAAAATACAGTCCATATAATGAACCCTTGGAAATTAGAATTTAAATTCTAATTTTGTGTGGAAGGCGACCGATTGTATTACTTTTTAGCGTTCCGGTTGAGCGGTTGTGGCTACTGTTGCACCGATTCGCAGCCAAACGCGGCAGTTGATTGAGCGTTGTTTGGATGAGATGATGGATTTGGCCTCTTGCGGTATCAGTCCGCAGGAGGCCTTACTTAACGTATCGAAATCGGCGGATCTAGCGCCGGACAAGATTCGCATGCTAGCCCGTGCCTACAATACGGGCGTTACGCTGTACCACTACAAAACCGCATCCACCTTCCAGCAACGCATTGCTGCGCCGAAGCTAGTCGATGCCGAACGCGTCATTAAGGAGCTTTTTCATCACTCAAAACCGGAGCCGTTGCCTGTTAAAACCTCATCCGACTACAACGCGCGGCCTAGCACACTGCTGCTTAGACGAAAAGAGGCCTCCCGCTATCAAAAGCAGGTTGCCGACCACCATAAAGCGCAGCAGATCATTCGGTATTGTACGCAGCTCAAAGAAGCGATTACAAAAGCAAAGCCAAAAGCAGCCGAAGTTTATAAACAGCTTCAGCTGCAGCAACTGAAATGTGCTGCCCGTTTCGAAGCCGTATTGGATGAGCTTCGCAATTACTTTCTGCTCGATCGCGATCCAGTTGATCCTAAAGAAGTCATCAAGAACGCATCCGTGGTTTACGGCGATTCTGTTAAGGGACTTGTAGAGCGAGTTACCAAAACGATTCAATATAGCGTACCGCCTCGACAAGCCGTTCCGGTGGATTGGGAAAAGCCGCCGTACCTTTACGTAAAACAAGCGGTGCAGTTGATGGAAGAGTTCACCAGCCTAACACAACTGCTAAAACAGATACCTCCACCGCAACGTGTTGCCGATCAGGTTGCTGTTACAAGATTTCAACGAGGCAGCGTGATTGATAATATGATGAAGGAATCATGCCTCTATGCGACAAAGGTGGCAGCTGCTGTCGGATCGCCGATACGAGAATCTATTGTAAATACGATGTCAACGGTTTCGGATCTAGCGTCGCTCGTTAAATCCCTTCGTGAACTGCCACCGTCTGCAGCGGTGCCTCTGCGTAGCTATGATTTACTGAACCGACAATACGAGGCATCGCAAGCAAAAGTAGCTGCTACGTTGATGGAGCTAATGCAGAACGATGAAGTCATCTCGAGATATTCGGCAGATGAAGTAAAACAAGCCTATAATAAATTGGCAAAGACCGCCCCGCTTGCAATGCAAAGTCCTGAAGTAATAAAAATGATGTTGCGCATGGAACTTGCCGGGGCGATGGATGTCTTCGCAATTTCGAAGCTAACAGAAATGGAACGACAGATGCGTCAATCGGTAGCGGAAATTATGCGCAGCCTAGAAGAAGAGACTCCAAAAACGAAAAAATAAACTAAAGTGGAAATAAATGTCGGAAAGGAATGAAAGTTGTAGTTTGTAATGTCTTTTAATGTGGAGGTAGAACGAATGCGACCTTATTACTATCGAAAATGGGCTACTGATACTCCACCCGCAGATCCCGCAGCCCAAAGCACCATTCAGGCGGTTAAAGACTGGATCAAAGAAAATTGGCCGATCCTTTTGGCGGCGTTAGGTGGCGGCGTTGGCGGCGGTGTAGCCGGCTATTATTTCACGCCGAAGGGATATAAAGGTTGGGGCGCGGCTGGTGGCGCCTTGGGTGGCGCCGGTTTAGGTGCCGGGCTAGCGGCACTTATCGGTAAAGCCTTCTCAAGCAAAACAGAGCAACAGTCAATACAGGGTAGTTAATCGTAGCCCATAGTACGTAAATGCTTTGTTGAATGTGGAGGTAGAACGAATGCGACCTTATTACTATCGAAAATGGGCTCAGACGCAAGGCAATCCCTCAGATAGCGCAGCTTCCACAGGTTCCACAGGTCCCGCAGGCGCAAACAGAAGCCTCATCGACCTGGTCAAAGATTGGCTTTCTGAGAATTGGCCTACCCTTTTAGCCGTTATGGCTGGTAGTGTCGGCGGCGGTGCTTTGGGATACTATGCGGGTCCGAAAGGCCGTAAAGGTTGGACTGCCGGTCTCGGGGCGGTGCTTGGCGGGGCTGCCGGATATGGAGCAACATATCTGCCTGGACTATTTAAAGGAACAGCGCCGAATTCGTCAGGTTCCTAGATCTGATATCTATTGTCGGAGATAACAAATATGCGACCTTATTACTATCGAAAGTTTGCGAATAACGAGTCGCTTAAGGAACAAGTTCGAAAGTGGTTGGAGGAAAATTGGCCGATCCTTTTGGCGGCGTTAGGAGGTGGTGTTGGCGGCGGTGCGATAGGCTACTTTGTAGGGCCAAAAGGACGTAAAACGGTCTCTACCGCTATCGGCGCTGCAGCCGGTACAGGCCTAGGAGCTGGCCTGGCAGCGCTAATTAAGTATTGGTCGAAGAAAGACTTATCACCTCCGCCGCCTAAACTGGAACCTTCGCCGGAGGAGGTAGCGGAGAACATCCGCCGCGACCTAGCGCGCCAAGTAGCGATCAGGAACGCAATAGACCAGGCGGTCGTCGACTACATACTACACGACAGATTCGCAAGGGAAATTGAGGCGAAATCCGTCCGCGAAGCAGACGCTAGCATCAGAAGCAGGCCGCCTCTTAGTGCGGTGCCTTGGCCAGCCTCTAAACCCACGACCACAACTCAGTGGGACAATCCGTGGGCCCTCCGAGACATCTTGATGACGCCGCCTTCTGGTAGTTCGAATCTGGTTTATCCAGACTAGAAGACCGGCGATCGAGGAAGCGGCACGGAATATACGTTATTTCGGGGACGCACTAGAGTCGTTCCTGGAATAGGACCACCGCCAGCTAGCCGCTAAGACATGCGTCGAGCAAGTGAATAGCTATGATTCCTCGCTTCGGAGATAACAAATATGCGACCTTATTACTATCGAAAGTTTGCGAATAACGAGTCACTTAAGGACCAAGTTCGAAAGTGGTTGGAGGAAAATTGGCCGATCCTTTTGGCAGCGTTAGGAGGCGGTGTCGGTGGCGGTGTAGTAGGTTACTTTGTAGGACCAAAAGGACGTAAAACGGTCTCGACCGCTATCGGCGCTGCAGCCGGTACAGGCCTAGGAGCTGGCC
>CALDGA010000203.1 GCA_937942085.1 uncultured Flavobacteriales bacterium | reverse complement strand
AAAATGATAAAGGAGGGGATGGTCATCAAAAAGGCGATGAACAGCTTCATGATGTTGCCGTCCTTCAAAGCGTATTTCGCCAATAACACGGCGATAGACAAGAAGAAAATGCCGAATCCCATCTGTATAAATCCGCCGTATATCCCTAATGCGAAGAAACTGAGCCAAATACCTGGAGTACGTTTTTTCTTCGATCCGTCGGTAGAAATGAGCCATTTCTTAGGGTTGGTCAACATCGTGATCAGTAGGACGATCATGATACAGCCGATGCTGATGCGCATGGCGTCCTCTGGGATGTCCACGGCTAGATTCGCTCCTATGATGGCCCCGATGATGATAGGAGGAGCGAGGAAATAGCTCTCCTTGATCATGTATTTGGCGCGCTGCGTTTTCGGCAGGGATGAGATGGCGCTGCTGGTTTGGAAGATGGCACCTACTCGGTTCGTAGCATTGGCAGCATTAGGGTCGAGGCCGACCCACATCAATAACGGTAAGGTGATGGCCGAACCGTTGCCGGCGACCACGTTAATAAGCCCCGCGAAAAATCCGCCGACGGCCAATGCAATTAAATTCCACCAATCCTGCATGCGGTCAAAGTTAGCGTACATTTGTAGTCTAAAACGCAGAAGGGTGCTACAAAACAACGACTATCGATTGATCGTAAAGACGCTTTACGGTCTGGAAGACATTCTGGCCAAGGAATTATTGTCCCTAGGTGGCCGAGAAATCAAAACATTGAATCGTGCGGTCTCCGTGGTGGGAGATATCGGGTTCGTCTATAAAATCAATATTGCCCTGCGCACAGGTTTACGTGTGTTGGTGCCCATGTTGGAGTTCGAGATGCGCGATGTAGAACATTACTACGAGGAGATCTTTGAGCACCCTTGGGAAGAATATTTCGGCTTGGACAAGAGCTTTGCCATCGATGTGGTGGGGACGAATGATCTATTGAATCACAGCAGTTTCGCGGGTTTGAAGGCCAAGGACGCCGTAGTGGACCGTTTCCGTGTCGCGAAGGGCGAGCGTCCTTCTGTAGAGCGTGGGACCCCAGATGTGCCCATTCATATTCACATTTACAAGCGTACCGTTCGCGTGTATTTGGACGCTTCGGGTGATTCCTTGCACAAACGCGGCTATCGTTTGAAAGCCGGCTATGCGCCTTTGAATGAAGTATTGGCCGCTGGAATTATACTGCATAGTAAGTGGAACGGTGGGATGCCTGTGCTGGACCCAATGTGTGGTTCGGGGACTTTCTTGGTGGAAGCGGCGCTCATTGCGCACCAGCTGCCGCCAAACATCTACCGCGAGACATTTGCCTTCCACCATTGGAACGGTTTCGACGAGCAGATGTATGTGAAGATTCGGGAAGGGCTGTTATCAAGAGCGAAGGAGTACGACGGCAAAATCATGGGCCGTGATATGGATGCCTATGCCTTGGAAGCGGCGGCAGAAAATATTGAGCGCGCCATGTTTGATGATGCCATCCGTATCCGTCAGGCAGATTTCTTCGAAGCGGAGCCGCCGGCCGACAAAGGGCTGCTGTTGATCAATCCGCCTTATAATGTCCGTATTCAGGCACAGACCCACAGGATGTACCGTGAGATGGGGGATACATTGAAGGCCAAGTATGCCGGATGGGAAGTGTATTGGATTACCTCGGATATGGAGGCGATCAAGAGTATAGGATTACGTCCGTCGAGAAAATGGAACCTGTTCAACGGTGAACTGGAATGTAAATTGCTTCGTTTTGATATGTACGAAGGGACGAAAAAGATCCATAAATTAAAGTCATAATTGGACCCAACTATGAAAGCATTACCATTATATCTGGCCCTATTTTTAAGTACCACCATTGTTGCGCAAAGCAGCAGTAACCTGCGCCGAGTGCAACGCGAGGCCGAAAAAGTCATTGACCTAACCTCTACCTTGATCGATGGTGTGACGACCTACGAGAAGGCGAAGAAAATGCGTCCTGTGATTCAGGAGCAGTTTGATGCCTGGCGCAAGGCTAAGCGTACGTTTGCGAGATTAGATGAAGAGCCTGAGCAGGCGCTTTTGGATGTGGTCTATACCCAGCTTGGCGATATCGTGGAAGCATCATCAGGACCACTGAAAGACTGGTTGGAGGAAGATCCCAGAGGGAGTTACAACTATCAGTACTTGAGCTTGTGTCGTACGGGCATCGAGAAGATATACGAGGCGATGGAGACCTATGCGACGACGTATGAGATCAATACCCGTAAATCCGATGTGCAGGAGCGCTTTGAAGCCCAAGTAGCGTTGATGCAGTACACCGCCGATATGAATGCTGGGGCGGCGCCGGTAGATAGCATTGTTGCCTTCATCAAGGCGGAAATTGGCACCGCCGATATCGACAAGTTATTCAGTGCGCAGAAATCATTGATTAAGGCCTTGAGTGTCCAATTACGTGGGTATGGCGATGAGGCGTTCTATGAAGGAGATGGTGATTTGTACTACGCTTATCAGAAATATTATGAGGAGCTATTGGAATTGGCCACCGCAGACCTACTAGCGGATTTCACCAAGATGAAATACGATCTAGTGGAGTTGCGCAGCATCGCAAGATCTACGGAAGCTTCGGCCGAGAAGACTTTGAGTTTTTTCGATAATGAGAAACGATTGTTGGCCAAGCGTGAGGCTCGATTTGTAAAGCACAACCTACCAAAAGCGCCGAAGAAATAAGATGCAGGTCGCTGAGGTCGTACTTCCCTTACCCTTAGACAAACTCTTCCATTACTTCATTCCGAAGGAGTGGGTGGGTAGCGTACGGCCTGGAATGCGGGTATTGGTCCAATTCGGTGCGCGCAAGGAATACGCCGCCGTTGTAGCGAGAGTTCTCGAAACCGAGGAGGAGCTCGAACTCAAACCCATTCTCAACGTCCTCGACGAGCATCCTGTGGTATTGGAGCACCAATTATTACAGTGGTCGTGGATGTCATCCTACTACATGGCGCCCATCGGCGACGTAATGAATGCTGCACTCCCGCCGGGACTTAAACTGAGCAGCCAGAGCGTCGTCGTGCTAGATTCTGAGGTGCTGCCTGATGAGGCCCAATTATCCGATGCGCTCTTCACCCTCTACGAATCCCTGCGCAACAACCAAAAACTATCGCTAGACGAGGTCCGCAGCATATTGGGGGTGAAAAACCCCATGCCCTTAGTGCAAAAAGCCCTGGAGCAGGGGTGGGCCATCCTAGAAGAAGAGCTTAAAAAAGTAAGTAAAGCCAAACGCCGTAAACTCCTTCGATTAACGGCGGAATCTTTAGCAGATTTAGATGCAGCCTTCGATAAAACCGCGCGCAGTGAAGCACAAACAGCCGCATTACTCGCCCTGGTAAACGATTGTGGAGCGAAGAACAGCTTCGTAGATCGCAAGGCCTTCGAAAAGAAACACAACATTACCACCGCTCAAAGCCGTGCCCTTATTACCAAGGGTATTGTTGAGGAGGTAGAAGAGGTTGACGGTACTACCGCGGCAGCTGCTCCACAGACCGAAATTCACCTGAATGCTGTGCAGCAGGAAGCCTTAGAAGGCGTTCGTGATGGGTTTACCCAAGAAAAGCCCGTGCTCCTTCATGGGGTGACGGCCTCGGGGAAAACAGAAATATATATTCACCTGATCAAGGAGGCGTTGGCCAAGCACAAACGCGTGCTGTACCTCTTGCCTGAGATTGCTCTTACCACCCAATTAATCAATCGCCTGCGCATTCACTTTACGGTGGCGGTGAGCCACAGTAGGTTTTCTCCTGCGGAGCGGTTGGCGGCCTGGAGGGAATCGGTCCAAAATGATCAGCCACTTCTTATTATCGGCGCTCGTTCTGCGTTGTTTATGCCCTTGCCGGATTTGGGTCTCATCATTGTGGATGAGGAGCACGAAAGCAGCTTCAAGCAGTACGAACCCTCACCGCGCTATCACGCCCGAGATACGGCAGTTTGGATGTCCGCGCAGCACGGATGCCCCATAGTTTTAGGTTCGGCTACGCCAAGTCTGGACAGTTATTTCAATGCTCAAAAAGGCCGGTACCACCTCGTGTCTTTATTGAAGCGATTCCACACTGCGCCACTGCCGGAATTAGAGGTGGTGGATATGCTAGGCGCGAAGCAGCGCAAGGAGGTCGTCGGGAACTTTAGCGTGGAACTAGTCGATGCGATGCGTGGCGTCTTGAACAAGGGAGAAAGCATTATCCTCTTCCAAAACCGACGTGGATTTAGCACTTACCAGCAGTGCCAAACCTGTGGTCATGTGGAAGGATGTACGCGCTGTGATATTAGCTTGACCTACCACAAAGGCCCGCAAAAATTGAAATGTCACTATTGTGGGTACACGGTTCCCCCGGTGATGAAGTGTTCCGCTTGTGGGGGAGAGAGTGTCTTACACCATGGTTTTGGGACAGAGCAAATTGCAGAAGAAGCGGCAGCCTTATTCCCAAAAGCTCGGGTAAAGCGAATGGATTTAGATACCACCCGCGGCAAGCATGCCTTCGGAAACCTCATTCAGTCCGTTGAAAATGGTGAGGTCGATATACTCGTCGGGACACAGATGGTCACTAAAGGATTGGATTTTGACCGAGTAGGATTGGTGGGCATCATGAGTGCGGACAACTTACTGAGTTACCCGGATTTTCGCGCCAATGAGCGCGCTTTCCAAATCATTGAGCAAGTGGCTGGCCGGACAGGGCGCCGCAGCTCACGCGGGAAGGTTATTATTCAAAGTTTGAAGCCGAGGCACGCGATCATACAATTGGCCCTTAATCATGATTACCAAGGAATGGTTCAAAAGGAACTTGCTGTAAGACAGGAGTTTGCGTATCCGCCCTTCGTGCGATTGATTACCATTACGTTGAAGCACAAAGACCAAAAATTACTGATGCGTGGGGCAGAGGCCTTTGCAAAATCCCTACACAGCAAGATCGGGGAACGCTTTCTGGGTCCTGAATTTGCGCCTATTGCCAGATTAAAAAACCTCTACCAAATGCAAATCATTGTGAAGGTGGACAAGGGAAGCTTAGGTTCAAAAATTCGTGACCGGATTAAAAAGGCGCACCAAGAAACCTTGTTGACCCCAGAATTCAATAGAATCCGGGCGATCTTTGATGTAGATCCGAATTCTTAGACGAAAGCTTTGAACGTCTCTGGAACACCGGCTTCGATTCGTACGGGCTCTTTGGTGGTCGGATGGTTAAATGCTAACGATCGCGCATGTAGACAAATGCTTTTATCACGCTCACCGCGGCGCGCGCCGTATTTAACATCTCCTTTGATTGGGTGGCCTATGGAGGCGAATTGCGACCTAATCTGATGATGCCTTCCGGTATGAAGGTCTACTTCAAGTAATGTATATCGGTCGCCACAATTCAACACTTTGTAGGACAGTTTAGCTTCCTTCGCACCCGGTTCGGGGCGCCCGAATGCCACGGACTTATTGTTTTTTGGATTCTTCTTCAAGAAATGATGAAGCTGGCCGTTCTCTGTGATCTGACCTTCCACCAACGCCCAATACGATTTCTGTGTTTCCCTGTTTTTAAAAGCGGCGTTCATGCGTTCCAATCCTTTGGAGGTGCGCGCAAATAAAACTACCCCTGTAGTGGGGCGGTCCAGCCTGTGAATCACTCCCAGAAAGACATTTCCAGGCTTATTGTATTTGTCTTTGATGTATTGCTTAAGAAGGTCCGGTAGGGGAGTGTCGCCCGTTTGGTCGCCTTGCACAAGATCACCGGCCCGCTTGTTGATGGCGAGTAAATGGTTGTCTTCGTACAAGATTTCAGGCAAGGAAGCCATAATTAGCTGGTGTAGCTTTCGTCTTTGTTCGGAAAGTCGACACTTTTGACATCCGCTACGTATTGGCCAATAGCATCGGTGATGTCTTCATATAGATTGAGGTACCTGCGCAAGAATCGGGGATGGAATTCATGAGTCATTCCCACTAAATCATGGAATACAAGAACCTGGCCGTCAACGCCAGGGCCAGCTCCGATACCAATGACCGGGATATCAAGCATTTCTGATACCTCTTTCGCGAGTGGGGCCGGGACTTTCTCCAATACAATGGCAAAACATCCAGCCTCTTGCAAGGCCTTCGCATCCTCTTTCAGTTTCAGCGCTTCAGCTTCCTCTTTTGCACGAACCGTGTACGTACCAAACTTATAGATGGATTGAGGTGTGAGTCCCAAGTGTCCCATTACAGGAATACCGGCGGTAAGAATTCGCTTGATCCCGTCGATGATTTCTACACCGCCTTCTACCTTCACGGCATGACCGCCGGTTTCTTTCATGATGCGGATGGCAGAACCCAAGGCACCTTTGGAATCTCCCTGGTAGCTACCGAAGGGAAGGTCCACCACAATCAAAGCACGATCAACGGCACGTACCACCGAACTTGCGTGGTAAATCATTTGGTCCAAGGTAATAGGCAAGGTGGTTTCGTGACCCGCCATTACATTAGAAGCACTATCGCCAACGAGAATACAATCAACACCGGCGGCATCTACCATTTTAGCCATGGTAAAGTCATAGGCGGTGAGCATTGAGATTTTCTCACCCTGGTCTTTCATTTGCTGCAAACTATGGGTGGTAACCTTCTTAAATTCTTTCTTAGCTAGTGACATCCTGCACGATTTTTGTGTATTCTCTTCTGCAAAGAAAACAACCTAAGCCATAGGTTGTATTTTTGGGACCCATGAAAAACCTCATTCTCTTCATTTTTGCGGCATTTGCCATCACCTCGTGCGACAATACGTTGGACATCAATGCGGATTATGATGTGCAGAATGTGGTCTATGGGTTGTTGGACAAAGACGACGACACGCAATGGGTCAGGTTACACAGAACCTATCTGGGTACTGACGGATTGCTCGCGGGCGCCACACATTCGGATAGCCTCTACTTTGATACAGCGGCGCTTTATCTCGCGCAGCTCAATGATCAAGGTAACGTACTCAATACCTACGAGCTGTTTCGCAAGGATACTAATGTTCTCGAACCGGGGACCTTTACTACTGACAATTACAGAATGTATTGGACCAATGCGCCTATAGATCCCGCTTATGAGTATCGCTTGAAAGGATTTATACCCGGCAACAATAATTTCGAAGCCATCACGCCGGTGGTAGGGAATGTTGAGATCACAAAACCAAAGGGTTTTCAAAAAGTGACGTTTGGCGTGCGCAATGCTGAATTTGGTTGGGATGCAGCCCGCAATGCGCGT
>CALDGA010000202.1 GCA_937942085.1 uncultured Flavobacteriales bacterium | reverse complement strand
TTCGCTTTGGACATTTCCAACATCACCAACAACAAGAATATCTTGACCTTGACATACTTGCCGGAAACCGGTGAGATCGCTGAGAATTACCAGCTCGGACTCTTCCCAGTCTTTTATTACAAGATGGATTTCTAGGAATATCGAATAAATGAAAAGCCCCGCTTAGAGCGGGGCTTTTTTATGCTTAAGATTTGCGGTAGAACCGGTGCACTACCTCATCGTGCTCGATGCTGAAGAAACCGTAATGTGAGGCGTAAGCAATCTTAGGACTTGCCGGCACCTCAACCTCATTGTTGGAGTAGAGGGCTTCATGTTCTAATTGGCCCATTTTATCAAACTTCTTTCCTTTAAATGAATGGCCGTCCACTTCACTGATATCAAACCATGCACCTTCTCCCAAACCGCCTAACCATTGCGCAGTGGCAGGTAAGTGCGAGGGCCGTTCAGGCTCTGCTATCTCACCATGAACACTATCATCAGGACGCGATTCTGTGTATTTAGTGAAAGCAGTTTCTAATAATCCAGCACTCAAATCCGTAATACTGTGGCGCCTACTTTTATTTAAGAACTGCAGCGTGCCGCCTTCAAAACTGTAAATGGTATCCTGCGTTTTGGCTGCAACAACATTGAAAAGCGGGGTAGGCCTTAAAGTCAATGGATACTTCAGTTTAGTGCCTACAGTGCCATCTTCACTTGCTACTTTAATGGTTTCTGTAACATAACGAGCACAATTACTGGCACTTTTTATAAGACCATTGTAAGGGAAATAGCCTTTCATGACCATTTCATCCGCGTACTTCTTGGCCTTGATATAATCTATGGATTTGCTTACCGAGAATACCAAAGGACCTAAACCATGCGTGTATTTTGCTTTGCGCTCTAGTTCCGCAGCGATCTCTTCTACATTCATCAAATCCTTCTCCTCGTTAAAGACTGCTTTGGTACTCAATGCAAGTTCAGGATCTGTATATTTACTACGGGCACGCCCATAACCACGTGGGGTGATGTATCGCCCAAAGTCGTAATAAATAACTTCGTGAGATTGTGGATTAATCAAGCAAACTGCTGCATGCCCCACGCGAAAGTTGAGGTTTTTTACTAATCCCGCCTTTCGCAAGAAGATCGGGAGGCTCTCATCTGCTCTCGCAGTACACTGAGGCCAAGCAATAACAATGGCAGTATCTAGATAAGACATTCGCTGAGAATAAATCTAGAGGTAAAAATAGGGTAAAAACCAAAAGTTAAATTCTGGTTAACCCATCAATTTTAACAATTCATCATAGTCACCAACGGTACAGTCCGCGCCTGCACTGCGCAGCTCTTCATCGGTCTTGCTTGTTCGTATACCAATGACGGTCGCACCACAAGCTTTACCGGCAGCAACACCTGAGGAGGTATCTTCAATTACCCAAAGCCTATTGGGCTCAAGATGTAGGAGGCCCCATGGTTTGAGGCACTCCAAGAAAATGTCGGGATGAGGTTTGCCACGTTCCACACATTCGGCACTGCGCCAATGACTTAAGTAGGGAAGTAGTCCCAAAGCCTCAATGACAAAACGAGCATTTTCCTTGGTGCCCATGGTCCCTACAGCCATGGGGATGCTCATGTCCTTTAGATGATCTAAGAAGGCCATCAGGCCCTTGACGGGCTCGATATGTGGAGCGTATAATTCTCGATACTTAGTCTCCTTTTCTTCAGCAATTCGCTCGGCATCTTCCTCAGAAGTAGGCCCGAAATATTTCTGACAGATCTCAAAATTTGTCCCATGCAGGTCCTCGATAATGGCTTCCCTTGATGTAGGACCACCGTATTTTGTCGAAACGGCCAACCAAGCATCAATGTGCACGTGGTAGTTATCGACCAGCGTGCCGTCCATGTCGAAAATGACATATGCAGGTAGGGCCAATTTTTTCATCTACGGCAAGGAGAATATTGTATACTCGTCCAAATGCAAGGCACCCGTTGGCAATCGTGTAAAGGTCCGTAGCGTCATCGTACCCGTAGGTACTTCTCGTCCCTCTGCTTGTGGATCCCAGCATTGTGTGGCGGGACCAGAGAATAACTCATTCCCCCAACGGTCATAAATAGCATAGGAGGTACGCTCGGGCATAGAGCTAGAAATGCAATACTGGTCATTCACTCCATCACCGTTTGGTGTGAACGCCGTAGGGACATACATCAGCACATCATCCAAACAATCCACTTCCAGCACGCTATGAATGGTATCTAGATTATTACAGCTGTCAATAGCGACCAGTGTGAGCTCATGCACGCCCGCAAAAGGGAAGAGGGTATCTAGGCTCGGCTGCATATAGGTTGCGCCGCCCAATTCTAGTGAGATAAACGCCGTATACCCGTAGGCCGTCAGCGTGTAGTTAGGGCATCCATATCCTTCGTCGACATAGGGCTCAGGAATTAATCGGAAATACAAACTATCCTCAGAAATACACCCATTAATGTCTGTAGCTTCGTAGGGATACCAAGCGGTGCTGTCGAGCTGAATGACGGCTGCATGTGTATCTAGCGTTGTCCAATACAGATCGGCCAATATAGGTGAGCTGAAATCCACTACCATCGAATCACAAAAGGCGGTATCGCGGTACGGCGGATCGAACAAAGAACCATTTTTGAGGTAGATGCTATCGGTGAATTGGCAATCGCCTAGATCCACCACTACCCAAAGCCAGCCGCTTTGATTCGTTGAGGTGAAAGCCGTGGTATCACCATTGGACCAATTATAACTCAATCCTGCCGTCGGATTATTTACCTCCACCATAGTCGGCTGAGATAAACAAACGCTGGTGGTATCATCCGTTATTGGCTCATAGGTTGTCCCGTAGTAATCAAAATCGAAATAAATAGAATCCGTACTGCCACGGTCGTCCTCAACCACCACCTTAATTTTCACAGGACCAGTATAGGTCGGGTCTATGATCGCATGTAAAATGGTATCGCGCGCGTTGGAATCTACCACCGTACCCGTACCCGTCATCAGTGTATGGGAGAGCACCGTAATACTATCAACACATGAGATATATCCGAAATACAAGGGGATAGGTGTGGCACACAAGGCGCCAAGGGGCACATCCGTTACCGGCTGCGCATAAAACGGATCCAACAATTTCAGATCATCATCAAAACCGCTGATATACCCATATAGACCTGTAGAGGTACCCTGTCCTGCAAGAATACCAACGTGGAAAGGGGTAATGCAATCCAAGGTAAAGTTGTTGGTCAAGGTGTTTGGACCTATGTACACCCCAGACCAATTAGGATCATAGGTACTCTGCTGCACCGTTATAGCGGCGTTCCCACTGACTGGATTTCCATTATAGTTCAAGTTCGCCACAGCACTCGAAGGAATAGTAACCAGTGCTGAGGTCGCCAAACCAGACGCTCTATTGTATCGGATGAACGTCGATCCCGTACAGTCCACGTGAGGAATCTGCGCCATGCCCTGTTCCGGATCGTGGCTGGTGGTCCCAGTGGTGACTTGGAATACATAAATAGGCTTCGTACTCTCGATCACAAAAGGCTTTCCAGGCGTATTCGCATTCCCGGTCATGCTGTACGTTCCCGCATCTCCAGGCCCGCCATTGGTTAAGATAGTGGTCCCATCTACCGTGATGTAGGTGCTATCTTCAGTAGCGACATACATGAAATAATCATTGGGGTGGTAGGCCATACCTCGCAGCACCACATGTTTGGTACCCAAATGTTCAACAGGAGTCACCTGATCAATTCCCGCATCCGCATTATTGGCCGAGGCATTCTTCAGGTGATTCCCGCCAGCCGTCACCGCAATAGGTTTATCAGCCGTAACATGCGTTCCCAACAACACATCATCATCCTGCATCTTGGAAACCCAACTTTGCCCAGCATCCAAGGTGAACACCACACTATCCAGCCCATTGTCGAACTGGTTATTCGCCGGTGCTTTAAACTTGATGTTTGTACTGTCCTCCGTAGCTACCACACTGATGTAGTGCATTCCTTTATAACCGGCATAATTGCCTGAAACTGTAGAATTAATAAGGGTTTGTGACCCCACGTAAAACTCAGTACCCAGTGCATTTCTCCCTTTGGCGGTAATAATTTCTTGATTGTACGGATCCAAAATGCGTTGGGTAATGGTCACCGGATTCGTAGCCTCGACAAATAAGGCGTCTTTATACCGCTTTTGATTGGTCCAATTCAGTTCTCTCGCCCCGTACGTACTATTCAACCCCATCACAGGCGTAGTAAAACTGATTGTTCCAATATTATTCGAGGTGACAATCATTGTCTGAGAAAAGCTCGTATCGCTATTGTATACCCAAACCGAAGAAGAAGGAGAGGTGGTGCTGATATACAAATAGATATCATGATCCCCAGCTTCCCATTCATAGAGTGGAGGAAGCACGAAGTAGGTATCACTTTGCGCCCTCGCCACGAACGTTGATACTAAACCTAAGAGAATCAATAGTTTTTTCACCGCCTTAAAGGTAGTGTAATTGGGACACTTTCTTGTTGTGCAGGAACCTTTTCCGGGCTACTTTTACACCACTTATGGAGAGGTGCCTGAGTGGTTGAAAGGGCCCGCCTGGAAAGCTGGTATAGGGGCAACTCTATCGAGGGTTCGAATCCCTCTCTCTCCGCCAAAACACTGAAAACCAGCGCGATGCGCTGGTTTTTTTATGCCCAAAACCGAAATAAGCTTGCTTAATTGAGGGTTTGAGTATAAAAATACACAGGACGCCGAAGGCGTACTGGTTTTCAATGGGTTATGGAACGGTACCCCCTCGGGGATCTTTGGCCGCTAGGCCAAAAATCCCTCTAAAGAAGCGTTCATAAGTATCTGTAAGACAGAATGGTAAATCTTAAAACTAGCTAGGACAGTACTGGCACACTAAAATCCTAATCTCTTTCGAACATTTTAAATGCAACCGTGTTGCATTTAAAGGAATTGGTCCTACATTTGTCTTAACTAATAACATCAACTATGAACGTCTTTAAACTCAGCGCACTGCTCACCCCAGCCTTGCTCATTTTCTCTTGCCAACCCGTAGACCCTACGGACCCACACGAGGAAGAATTAATTACCACATTACAACTAGATCTCGATGCGGGTTCTGTCGTTCATGTGTTGAACTATCAGGATCTCGATGGGGATGGGGGCAATGCGCCAGTACTTTCATTAGACACATTGTTAGCGAATACCACATATTCCGGGAGCATTAGATTATTCAATGAAAGCGAAACCCCGGCTGAGGAATTGACAGCGGAGGTATTTGATGAGGCAGAAGATCATCAGTTCTTTTTCAGTGCTAGCGGCAATTCATCCTTTGCTTACGTAGATCAGGATAATAATGGGTTTCCCGTTGGATTGGCATTTGAATTGGTCACCGGGGCAGCAGGTTCTGAAATATTGAGTGTGACCTTGCGCCATCAACCCGATAAAGGAGCCAGTGGCGTGAGTGATGGCGATATCACCAACGCTGGTGGGGAGACTGATATAGAAGTACTCTTTGACGTGATCATTGAATAAACCTTTATACATAGTACTCTTCTTCTTTGGGTGGTCATCGTTGGTGGTCGCCCAAAGTTGTGTTTATACCCTTGCCGGCCGGGTGGTAGATGAGCATGATCAGCAGCCTATGGAAGATGTGAGTATTTACATTACAGAATTAGGCAAAGAGTACTGGACGGATAGCAAGGGACGCTTCGAGATTCCTACGCTTTGTGTGGGTTTCTATCATTTGGCTATACAACATATTGGATGCCCTACGGAATTTGAGGCGCTTGCTCTAGAGGGAGATACGACCATAGAATTTACGCTCGAACATCACGAAAACCTCCTGCATGAAGTCGAGGTTCATGATGACCATGAGCATGCCCTGAACGAAGAGAATATAGGGATGATGCTCTTAGACCAAAGCGCCCAGAAATCCTTGGCGGCATCTCTAGCGAACCTCAATGGGGTAAGTATGATCTCCAACGGTTCAGATATAGGCCTGCCTGTACTGCACGGTCTGTCCGGGAACAGAATAACCATCATCAACAATGGCGTTGTGCATGCCGGACAGCAATGGGGCGCGGATCACAGCCCGGAAATTGATCTGAACAGCGCCGGTGAAATTACTGTGGTCAGTGGAGCTGCATCGATGCGATATCCCGGAACACATATGGGCGGAATAGTGGTTTTGATGCCAGGTAACATTCCATTGGACCCACACATTCATGGTAAGGTAAGATCCACATTGGAAAGCAATGGACTGGGCGGTACGATCAATGGCCAATTATATCAAGGCCATCCCCACCTACAATGGCGTTTAGGAACCACTGTAAAGCACTACGGTGATCGATCTGCGCCGAACTATTTACTCAACAATACCGGCACGCGCCAAGCGCACATGAACGGTGAGCTGCGCCGCCAGTGGGATTCCGGGTGGGAATGGGAGTCCCAATACACTTTCTTTAATGCCGAATATGGGATTCTTCGTGGCAGTCATATTGGTAATTTAACGGACCTCCAAAGTGCCTTCAGTCGTCCGGTGCCTTTTTATACCGAATCTGCTTTTTCGCGGGGCATTGATGCCCCCAAACAGGATGTCTCGCACCATCAATTAAAATCTACCCTGAGAAAAGAACTCGCCGAGAACACCTTGGAATGGAATGTAGCCGTGCAGCGCAATAAGCGCCAAGAATTCGATGTTCGTAGAAGTGGACGCAGCGATATCCCGGCCTTGAGTTTGATGCAATACACCGTTCAAAATGAATTGTTGTGGTCGAACAAACGCCATTGGGATGCGGGTTACCAATTCCTTGGAAAAAACAATTGGAACCTCCCAGAAACCGGCATTCTGCCGCTTCTACCAAACTTCACCTCGTTCACCAACGGGCTTTTCATCAACGCGAAAAACGAATTCGAACACCTCACCACCGAATTTGGAGCCCGGTATGATTTTACCTTCAGAAATGTAGCCATGCTGACCAGCACCCTGCCTAGAACGGTCGTTTACTATGGCGATCAGTACCACAACATCAGTGCATTGGCTAGGGTTTCAGGACAAATTTCAACCCAATGGACCGCCATGGCAGAGGTGGCCGTTCGACAACGTCCTCCGGAAATTAACGAGATGTATGCCTTTGGACTGCACCAGGGTGTGAGCGGGATTGAGGAAGGGAATCTTGAGCTCAAGCAGGAGAGTGGTGTGAAGTCGACTTTGCAGCTTAGTGGCCAATTTGGCCAACATCTCCATCTAGACATTAGAACCTATGCCCATTATTTCAACGGTTACATCTATCTCCAACCCCAGCAAGAATATAGGCTGACCATCCGTGGTGCTTTTCCCGTATTTACCTACGAGCAATGCGATGCCCGAATCCTTGGGGTAGATCTGTCGATGCGCTACGAATTTGGCGAACATTGGAAGTTCAAAGGAAATTGGTCCTTCCTTCAAGGCAACGACTTAACCAACACCTTACCCTTGAATTACATGCCGCCATTCAATGCATTGCACGAACTTACCTATGAACTAGGAGAGTGGCACCAATGGCGAAACTTTCGGGTAGAGGCCTCACACAAGTTTGTGGGAGAGCAAGGAAATTGGGCCTCCTCCTTAGATTTTATTCCTCCTCCGGAGGCGTATCACCTATTCGATTTGCATATAGGTGGCACGTTAAACCAATGGCGCTACAAACCCCAAATTCGACTGGGCGTGGAGAACTTGCTGAATACCACATATCGAGACTATTTAAACAGACAACGTTATTTTGCAGATGCCTTAGGCCGCAACATTACCGTTGCCTGGATTCAAAACTTTTAAGCTATGGATGCCGCTACTACTCTAAAAAAGCATGACCTCAAGGTGACCAAGATCCGATTGGCCATTCTCGATACACTAGGAAAAACGGAACTGGCTAAGCCTTATGCAGAGCTACAAGCAACGCTTGCGGAATTTGACCGCACCACCTTATACCGAACCTTGTTGGCGCTCATGGAAAAAGGATTGATTCACAAGGCATTGGAGGAAAATGGTGAAAGCTACTACGCTCTTTGCTCAGATTGTTCGATCGAGACTCACGTACACGACCACATGCATTTTAAGTGTACCACTTGTGGGGTTGTACAATGTATAGAACTGCCTAAACGCCTCAAGTTCTCTGCACCAGGCATTCACATTGATAGCATTGAAATAGTCGCTAAAGGGCAATGCAGTAACTGCAATTAGAACACCAAGTGCCTGATTGTCTCCCCGTTGTTGATGAGCTGCTTGAGTGAAGCAATGCCGATCTCCACATGGCGCTGGTCGAACAACTTGGAGTTCACCGCATCCTTTTCCATGGTTTTTACACCTTCCGGAATCATGGGCTGGTCCGTTACGAGTAGCAGTGCACCTGTAGGAATTTTATTATGGAAGCCCACAGTGAATAGGGTGGCGGTTTCCATATCAATAGCGTAGGCACGAATCTTTTTCAAGTACTTTTTGAACTTCAAATCAAACTCCCATACGCGGCGGTTGGTCGTATAAACCGTTCCGGTCCAATAGTCCACCTTTTGATCCCGAATAGTAGTACTGACCGCTTTTTGAAGGGCGAATGACGGCATAGCCGGAACTTCAGGAGGGAAGTAATCATTCGAAGTTCCTTCGCCGCGAATCGCACCGATGGGTAAGATCAGGTCACCGATGTTGTTTCTCTTTTTTAGACCCCCGCATTTTCCCAGGAATAACACGGCTTTCGGACTGATGGCACTCAACAAATCCATCACTGTAGCGGCGTTGGGCGAACCCATTCCGAAATTTATAATGGTGATGCCTTTGTGCGTGGCGCTTGTCATACTCTTGCCTTTGCCGTGGATTTCAGCGCCGGTGAGTTCAGCGAAAATATCTACATAGTGCTGGAAGTTCGTCAGTAGGATGTACTGCCCAAAATCTTCAAGTGGAACGCCCGTATATCTTACGAGCCAGTTGGTAACGATCTCTTCTTTGGTTTTCATAATCTGTGAAGGTTTAGAAGAGGTCAGCTCAAGGGATTTAAGAGCTTTCCCCTTGAGAGGCAAAGGTACATATTTCGTATATTGTCCGGACTAATTATTCTCTGCATGAAAAAACTTTTACTCCTTTCTCTATTTGTCCTTACTGCTTTTGGCATGCAAGCGCAGTCAAAATATGTAATGTTGGACATCAACCATTTGATAGGAACTGATACTTGTACTTCTTCAGTGGTCGGTACGAATAATCTAGGTAATCAGTTTAAAATCAATAGAATACAGTACTACATGGACGAGATCATTCTTGTGCATGATAATGGAACTGCCGATACCTCGAACGTGGTCGCATTGGTGGATGGGTTCACTACAACGCGTATCATGCTAGGTAGCTTTACCCTAGACTCGTTAGAGAGTTTGCGCTTTGCTGTAGGTGTGAATGCTGCGAAAAATCACTTGGACCCCACTACCTATAACCCACAACATCCACTTGCCCCTAAGAGCCCTTCAATGCACTGGGGATGGAGTGCAGGATATAGATTTATTGCGGCTGAAGGTGTGGCCGGCAGTAGTTTGACCCAAGTATTTGAGTTCCACGGATTAGGGGATGGAAATTATGCGCATTTGACCATACCCACCCAAGGGACATTGATAGGCTCTGATACTTTGTTGATTACCATCAATGCAGATTACGGCCAAATCTTCAAAGGCATGAATCTTGCCGCAGGCCCTATTAGCCACGGAGAGACGGGCGGTGCTGCACAATCTCTGCACAATATGAATAACTATGTGTTCAGCTCTAGCGAAGGAAATGCAGCTATGGATATTACCGATAATACTGTGGAATTTTCTGTGTACCCAAACCCTTCTAATGGGAATTTTAAAGTACGCACGAACCAAAAAGGCCAATACCAAGTTATTGATATGCTAGGGCGTACGGTGGACGCAGGGTCTTTGAAAGCCGGTGTAAACACAGTGAACGTTCGTCCTGAAGGATTGTATGTGTTGAGAATTCAAGCGAGCAATGGCCATGTTAAAACGACCAAACTTCATATCCGCTAAACAGTCGGTTACTCTGCTATTCGTTGGTGCGCTCTTTGGGGCGTGTCAAAAGACGGCCCCGCCGGTTTGGGACCAAAGCCCTTATACCCTAGAGTATGGGGATTTGCCGGAGCCTGAACTGCCTGTAGATAATCCCTTAACGGTACAAGGTGTGAAGCTAGGACGTATGCTGTTCTATGAAAATCGCCTTTCTGGGGACAATTCCATGGCCTGTGCCAGCTGTCACAAACAAGAAAATGCCTTTTCAGATACCAATAGATTTTCCACGGGTATTGATGGTTTGAAAGGGAGTCGTCAGGCCATGAGCGCCGTCAACATGCTGTGGAATACCAACGGGTATTTTTGGGATGGACGAGCCGATAAATTACGAGACCAGAGTTTGATGCCGATCGAGGATGAGCTTGAGATGCATGAAACCCTGCCGAATGTCGTGGCAAAATTGGAACAGGATACTATGTATACCAACCAATTCTATCGTGCCTTTGGCTCCGAAGAAATTACCGCGCACCGCATTTCTTTAGCCTTGGAGCAATTCATGAATTCCATTGTTTCCTACCGCAGTAAATATGATCAGTACTTGGCTGGGAATGCCATGCTCACGGAACAAGAGGAGCGAGGGATGGAACTATTCTTCGACGAATACAATCCGTTCTTTCCAGAGACATCAGGAGCTGATTGTGGCCATTGCCACAGCGGAAAGACTTTCATATCGCAGGAGTACATGAACAATGGCTTGGACAGTATATACAACGATCAAGGTCGAAAAGGAGTCACTGGTCAAGCCGGTGATGAAGGCGCCATGAAGGTGACCACATTGCGCAATATTGCGTTGACCCCTCCATATATGCACGATGGCCGCTTCAATACACTCGAGGAGGTCATTGATCATTACAACAGTGGATTGCAAAACGCGCCTGCCTTAAACCCTGCCTTGGCCATGACCATGGGAACCGGTTTAATGCTGTCGGATCAAGATAAATCTGATCTAGTGGCGTTCCTGCATACCCTCACGGATCAGGCCTTGATTACGGACCCGAGATATGCTTCGCCGTTCTAGTATTCTACTTTTTGTTGCATTGCTTTCGTGTTCCACGGAGCAGGTGCCTTTCGATCTCGGTACCTATCCTATCATGGAATACCCGGTGGATAATCCGGAAAACAGCGAAGTAGCAGCTTTAGGTGAGGCGCTATTTTTCGACCCCATATTGAGCATAGATTCGAGTATTAGTTGCGGTTCGTGCCATAAGCCGGAATATGCCTTTGCAGATCATGTGGCCATTACTCCAGGAGTGGACGGCGGCACCAGTACGAGGAACAGCCCTACGTTGTTGAATGTGGGCTTCCATCCCTACTTCATGAGGGAAGGCGGTGTGCCTAGCTTGGAAATGCAGGTGTTGGTGCCGTTGCAGGAAGAAACCGAGATGCACCACAATCTTGTAGATGCCGTGGCACGTTTGAACGCCTCGCCATACAAGCAGCAGTTCCTGCAAACCTTTGGAGATACGGTGACCTCATTCAATTTAGTCCGAGCGTTGGCAAATTATGAGCGCACATTGATTGATTTCTCTCGCCCTATTGATTACTTACAATTGGACGCTCAGCCTATTTCAGATCAAGCGTATAAAGGAGGCCAATTATTTTTTGGCAAAGCTGGATGTGCGCAATGCCACAATGGGCCGCTCTTCACAGATTTCTCCTTTGCCAATAATGGCACCCCAATCAACTTCACTCAGGATATTGGAAAGGAACGTCTCACAAATGAGGAATCCGACCGCTATACCTTCATGGTTCCTTCATTGAAACATGTGGCGCTCACGGCACCGTATATGCACGATGGCTCCATTGCCACGCTTCAGGCCGTCATAGAACAATACAACCTAGGAGGAGAGGGGCACAACTACCAAGACGCACGTATTGAGCCTCTAGGGCTTTCAAAAAAAGAATGTGATCAATTGTTGGCGTTCCTCGAAGCGCTTTAATGACGGAAGATGACTTCCTCGTCGGCGACACGGCGACGTGGTCCCCAGAACCCTTCTTTGGTTCCTTTACCCACTGCGATGACCATGTTGATTTCCGCACCGCGCGGTAACTTCAATTGTTTCTTGACCATTTTCGCATCGAAACCTTCCATAGGACAGGTATGAAAACCTTGGGCTGCACAACTGAGCATGAAGTTTTCCGCAGCTAGGGCACAGCTCTTGTGTACCGAAATACGCTGACCTGCATGACCTTCACCACGAACAATAGGACGTCGCAGGCCAACGAAAAACGTCGTCACACGGCGAAAAATCCCCATCAAACCAAAGCCGTCGTTGAAATAAAACACCGGCATTAATGATCCGTAGTATTTTCTGCGAAGCTTTATAGAGCGAGCGTTGGGATCGCCAATGCGCTCGGCATCTTTATCAATCCAATCTAGGTGCCATTGTCTGCGCTTTCTCCACAGATCACGACGCGTTACAAAGACCACCATTTCCTGGGCGGATCTCGCCGCCATTTGACTCAAACAAGCCTCAACCATCTTGGCCTTCGCCTCAGGACTTTTGGTCCAATGGAACTCCCACAGCTGCATATTGCTGCTGTTCGGGGCAAGAGTGGCATGTTTTAAAGCTTTTTCAATGACCTCTGCAGGTACGGGTACCTCAGGATCAAACTTGCGATTCGAAGCGCGGAAGTCGATGATTTCGTCAAAGGTCATAAGCTGCTGTTTTTAAGGCATCACACGGGCCCAATTCGCCAAATGATGGTGTCCTTCATGTTGTGAAGGCAAGATATTTCTGTACTTAACTGCTCCGTCTTTAACCACCCAAAGTACGCTTGAGTTCTGTTCTTCGATGAAATAACCTCCGCCGGGCAATTCGTCGACCAAACTTTCTGTGAATGAGAAAATTTCCTGCGCCTCAAAGATTTCGGGGTAAATGCGCTCAAAAGTGCCCTTGCCCAAATGGTAGCGTAGCAATCCTGAATATTGTGGCTTTACCTCGATAAGGTTTTCGGCAAGACGGTGTTGGTCTGGGCGTTCTCCTTTGAGGGTCTGTCCGCCGTTGTTGAAGAAGATGATGGTCGAATCAGATTCAATGTCCACATCGTGCTGGGACATAAAGGGACCTTCGATCAATTCTACAACCTCCCCCGTAGAAGGGCGGTAGTGCATGATCCAAGAGCTGGTTCTCGAAGAAATGAATACATCCCCTTTGAGCATATGTGGCCCATCTTCCAACACTGGTTGTACGTCGTTAATGTGTAGTGGATCGCCCGGGGAATCTGATTTGATCAACAAATGGGTAAGGTCATTTTCTATGAGAATTTCCGTCACACTCTTGTGGTAGAGAATGCGTCCGGTTTCTGCATCGAACTGGGTCAGGGTGTTGTCGATGAACGGAAATTCTCTTCCGTCGATATTGAACCTCGCTCCATAGTAGATGTGTTCTCCCTTGTCCTTGGTATAAGTATTGGCCCAGAACGTGTTATCGGCTCCCATGTTGATGGCGTGGTGGTGGGCGATGGTATCCTGCTTCCACAGGCGCTCACTGTTCTTATCAATCTTGATGATACCGGTAACTCCGTTTAAGGAATAGATCAAACTCGAATCTGGCAGCATCAAAGAGTGCATGATGCGGTTGTGAGGATTCGCAAGACGGTCCACCGACCAAGTCTTCAATTCTTCCCCAGTACGCAGGTTGATGATGGCGATGGTGCGTTTCCAATTCGCATTGGCATAGCTGGTCAACACCTTCACATCCTCCTCGAGCTCGTTGAGCGGCTCAAAATTCTCTGGCGAGGGCACGAAGACCAGGGGGAGGCGCTCTACCGCTGCTTTGGCAACCATTAATCGGTCCGGAAGCGTAGTAAAGAAGGTAATGGAACGACTGACCTGATGCGGTACCCATTGTTTGCCTTTTGTCGTTTCGCGCACCAACCAGCCAAAGAGACTGAGCAGGGTCAATAGAATTACAACATTGGCAAGATACACGGGAATCTTGCGGAGGATAGATTTTAGCATAGTGTCCAATTCATTGGGCCTCAAAGGTAAGGCAATCCCTTATTAAATCTCGAGGATCAATCCGATGGTAGGAAGCAATCTACCCGTATCACTCTGGATGAGCTTCATGCTGTATTTACCAGCGTCCATCGGGTCAACTACCGGTGCTCCTAAATCATCACGTTCCACCGTCAAATACGGCATCAACGGAATATCAGAGCTGGTGAAGTTTTGCAAATCCAAGAACCAAGTCAGACTGTAATTCTTCTTGTTGTAGGTCTTGTCCAATCGCACGTCAATCACACTATAGGCTTGCAAGCGCTCGCCCATCACTTGGTTCACATCAAAGATCCCGCGCTGCAACACATCCCAGTTCGCTGATACCGCACTTAGCTCTGTATCGAACGGAGTATAAGGCGTTCCTGTAGCCCAGCGGTATTTGGCCCCAATCTGCCAGCCCTTGCCCCATACTTTACCCAGGACAAGGTTGATGTTGTGGCGGTTGTCCCAAACCGTCGGTGTCCATTCTTGTGATGCATCCAAGCGGGTTTCACTGTACCCAAAGTTGTAGCTCATCGTCCACCAATAGGTTCCTTTAAGCTTTTGCTGTAAGAACAGTTCCAACCCATAGGCACGGCCTTGAGCGCGCGAAGAACTTACTTGGTCCCCCACAGCCACATAAGCCCCAATGGCCTGCGAAAACGCCATTTGATCGGCCCACAGATAGGGCATTTGGCGGTAATCCTTGTAATACCCTTCCAGAGAGAAGCGATACGTCTGTCCGTTTTGGAATTCGATTCCGGTGGCGGCTTGGTTGACTCGGCCCGCATAACTGTACCGCGACCAATTATTTGCTGTATTCGCCAAAATCGTAATCGCTGGAGGCAACTGCGTATAGCTTCCCAAGTTTCCTTGCACCGCCCAAGAATCATTCAAATGGTACTGCGCACTCATGCGAGGAGAGAGCTGGGCCAACGGATTAATTGTCGCCATATTCAACGTGTGCATGTCCATACGCACGCCCACGCTGGTCGATAACCTGCGCTCTAGATAATGACGGGTCAAATGTGTGAACGCACCAGCACTCATGAAGTCCTGCTGCGCCAAATAATCCACCGTATCAATGCGCTGTACC
>CALDGA010000201.1 GCA_937942085.1 uncultured Flavobacteriales bacterium | reverse complement strand
TCCTACATCGCCACATCCGAAGCTCGCCTTAGAAAGGTAGGTCGTATCGATACCACAGTTGTCCGTACTGCCGTTGTCCACATCTTGGAAGGACAGCGTCGCACTGCCTGAAGAATCCAGGTAAACGGTCGTGTTCACCGCGTTCACATCAGGGTCCATATTGTCCACCACCGTCACTTTCGACCACGCCGTGTCGCTGTTGCCCGATTTGTCCACTCCCGTGAGCACCACCCAGTGGTCGCCAAGGTCCGAACAGTCGTAGCCCGAAGCATCGATGTACAACGTATCAAAACCAATGTTGTCCGTACTGCCGTTGTCCACCTGGGATACCGTGAGGCCCGCCTGACCAGAAGCGTCCAAAGGCAAGAGAACATCCTTGGCCTTCACGTTCGGAGCCAATGGATCAATGACCCATATATCCGTCAAGGCAACGGACTCATTATTATAGTCGTCTCTCACTGAAACGGTGATAGTGTTCAGCCCGAGATTAGACGCACTGAAGTCCAAATCCGAGAAAACAATGGTCTGGATGCCACAGTTGTCGCGGATGTAATCAATCACCGCAGCGGTATCCAAAGTACCCTGGCCCGAAGCGTTCAGCAATACCGTATCCGTAAACAACGAGATCCACGGAGAAAGTGAATCCTTAACGTTGATGATTAGATTTTTAGACAAAGTATTTCCGGAGCCGTCCAAGGCGC
Source organism: uncultured Flavobacteriales bacterium (assembly GCA_937942085.1). Classification (GTDB taxonomy): domain Bacteria; phylum Bacteroidota; class Bacteroidia; order Flavobacteriales; family Schleiferiaceae; genus UBA10364. The sequence continues at coordinate 78,931 of CALDGA010000201.1, read as the reverse complement.
TCACTGAACTCAGGTGTGCACCCACATCACCACAATCAAAGACCTGAGGTGTAAAGTTAAACGTCGCATCACAGTTATCGTTGAAGGCTTCATATACTGCTGTAGTATCAAATTCAACGAAGCCCGTGCTATCCAAATAGAGTGAGATGTCGTTAGAAAGCAGCGATGGTGAGATATTGTCCACCACTGTAACCGTTGCTGTCGCACTATGGGTGTTCCCACTGCTGTCAATTGCCGTTAAGACCACCGTATTGTTGCCTAAATCATCACAATCAAAAGAGTTGATATCCAACGACAGTGCGAAGTTGCAATTATCGCTGCTACCGTTATCAATGTCAGTCGTCGAAATGCTCGCCAAGCCACTAGCATCTAAAGCCACCGTAATGTCCTGAGCGACAGCAATAGGGGCGATATTGTCAAAGTTACTTATGGTGAATTCTGATGACGTCGCTGCAATGATTGTTTCAGGGGTCGAATCTACTTCGATCAACATACATCTATAGGTTCCTGCATCAGAACTATTTATAGTAGCAAAAGTCAAGGAGGCCGTTGAAGACCCAGTTAAATCGACAAACTCATTTGTCGTCGGATTTAGTTTTTGCCATTGGTAAGTGATTGTACCACCATTGTTTGCAGTGGCACTCGAAATACTAAACGTTTGGGCTGAACCCTGACAAACAGCATTAGAAGAAGAATAGCCTTCAGTCCAAGTAATATTGTTTACAGCAGCACCTGAACTTGAATAACCACAAGTTGAGTTTAGTGATGTGAAATCAACAAGATTGCCATTGTCAAATAAAAGCTGAAAGGTATTCGCACTTGAAAAATTATTATTGGGCTGTCCGTGCCAAACATACCTGACTTTACCCGAATTAGCATACTGATTTGAAGACTGATTACCTGCATAAATCTTAGGGTCGTCAAATTCGACAAAATTGTCTATGACCCCATTGACAAAAGCATTTTCAATTCTTGGCAATCCTGATTGCGCCGGTATATCAGTAAACAGAAACTCTATATATCCTGTTGCACTAATGCTCGTGGAAATCCCTGAATAACCTGAGGCATAAACCCAACTTGAATTTAGTTGCCCACCCGGGTTTTTATTGATTAGACTAGGGCATGAATTAACACTAGATTCCCATCTATCTAACACATTGATCTCAATATCGACTACCGTTGAATTTCCTGATCCATCACTAATATTTACCCGAACGATATGAACATTATCTGCCGAAGTCCCCGATACATCTTGAGGGTTTTCATAATCAGGAGCGCTGGTAAAACTTAATAATCCTGTTGAGGAATTTATTCCGAATAATCCCTGATCATAACTTATTACGCTCGTAAGAGACCATATTGTTGCTCCAGAAGTTGCGAGAGTCGTCACTTCGGTTTCCCCTTCAAGAACATCAAAAGAAAGTGCTCCTGCGTACGTTAACCCTGAAGCAGAGACTATTGATTGACCATAACTTGTAAAAGATGGAACTATACACAGACACCACCACATTAATTTTCTTAAGCAGCTATACATGAAGAGGAGGGCAGAATGTATCTGTAATTAGTGTGTTGTTGGTTTTGTCACCATAAAGATAGGAAATATTAAAATTTCAACAATCTTTGTGAAACACTTTACTAACACTCAGATTCCGTGCGAATTAAGTTTATAGTTTGTTTTCTTTTTCCTAGTCTACTCTTTGGGCAAATTTCCATAGGTGATTCTCAAGGAGTTACTATAAACGCTGACTCTACGACAATATGTGGAAACAGCGCCAACAGTCAAGTATTCTCAATCTCCGGCGCTTCTGGACATTATGACCATACAATCTGGTCTACTCCATCAAGTGCTATATCCATCCTGTCCTACCCTAATAATGATTCTACCAAGGCTTTAGTAAGTTGGAATCCAAACAATGTTCCATTCACCTTCCAAATACACATCAGTGACACCGTTCATGGCTTTAGTGATAGCCTATATGTCAGTGTTAATGCGCCACCAAGTGTTACCTTAAATAATCATTGGAACTCTATAGTTTCGTGTGCATTTTCCGATACTACAGTTTCGGGAGGAAGCCCGCCTGGAGGGACATATTCTATAATTGGACACCCAGGTGCCATAAGCAACGATACGGTATTAGATTTAAGCAGCTTAGGTTCTGGAAACTACAATCTAATGTATTCCTATACGGATAGCCTTGGATGCACAAGTTCTGACACCAATCAACTCAGTATTGGCCTTTCTTTATCTGGTGGGGGTACGAATATCTTAGTTTCAGAGGTCTATGGCGCTACCTCAGCTGTACTATTTCCGGTTAATTATGGTAATGGGGTTACTTATCCAGCATGTAGTGGTCTATCTGCAACTACTTTTGGCATTAGTTTTACGAACAACTCAGCAGCACTTTCCGGCAGTATTTTGGAAATTGATTGGGGCGATGGATTATCAGATAGTACCGTAGTTAATATCGGCTACAGCTATAATCATTACTACCCCTATTCAGGAAGCTATCCAGTGACTTTGACGATCTCTGATTCTTTAGGTTGTAGTTTTACTTCTTCATTTAATCTTTATTTCGGATCTACCCAGATCTTAGGGTTATCAACCCCGGGAAACACCTCACTGTGTTTTGCGCCATACGAGGATAGCGTTTCTTTTGACTTTGAAGTGCTCAACTGGGAAGATGATGCCACTGGTACTCAGTATAGGTTTAGTTGTAATGATAGTTCTCAGACCAAGGAAGTATCTGCACCCTTGGTTGTCAATAACATTCCCGTGAAACCATGGCTGATTTTTGATGCCTCCGATAGCACTCTTTCCTATCGTCATTGGTTTCAAAACAGTTCGTGTGGCTTTAACACCATTTTAGGAGGTCAATCCTATGATAATGTTTTTGCCATTACGGCAACAAAACAATCCCCTTGTGTTGGCTCTCAAAGTACCGCTGCAGTTGGGCCAATTGTTGTATCTCAATCCCCCGAAACAGGCCTTTACGGGGATACTATAGCTTGTGTTGATCAATACATAACTATTCACGATTCCATTCAAGACGGAAATACAATTGTTCCAACTTCTGATGGAAATTTTATTTGTGATACTTCATACAGTCGAGTTTGGTTGGTTTACGATGAATTTGGTAATCCATTAGCACCTGGTAGTTCAACGTTTACTGTAGCTTCCGGCTCTTCTTTGGGAGACACAAACATCTCTTTGAATTTACCCGGCCTTTGGACCAGTGGGAGCTATTCTTTGTCACTAGCTTTCCACCAACGAGGAAGGTTCAGAATAAAAAAACTACACGGGCTCACAGCAAATGGATCTCAATCATGTGTGCCTGATACCGCAAGTATATGGGTGTGTGTGGATACTCTTTCTGGGATGCGTGTTCTTCAATACATTCCCGATACAGTTTGTTTGGGAAGTGAATATGAAGTCATCTTTCAACACGAAAGTTCCCTATGTTACGACTCCTTGACTTACCAAATTACCATTACGACGCCTAACGGGAGTGTAGTAGATAGCTCTTTACTTGACAACCGAGTTTCAAAGTTTGTCACAATGAACGCTACAGGTCAATACATCATAGAGTATACAAGTCCCAACCCTTGTGGAGAAAACAGTATTGTAGACACCTTTTATGTAGAAGATGTCCCCAATTACCAATTCAATGCGGATAGCGAAATCTGTTCTGATACATTGATACTCACCGTTGGTCAGGGAACACTAGATTTTGGAACAGTAGATTTATACAGGCCCATTGATAGTACTTTTTATACCATCACACCTGCAATAGGATGGAGACACTTAGGCATTGATCCAACCACCGGTTATGATATTTTTGCATTCGACAGTACCGGACTTTTTGAGGTATACTATGAATTCCATAATTCCTGTGGTTACAATACCGATACCATTCGAATCACTAATTATGAACTCCCTAACTCGGATTTCAGTTTGAGTGAAAACCCAGATTGTGGTGTCCTTCACTACAATGCAGCTGTAGTTGACTCTATTTCTAACAATTCGCATTATTGGTCCCTTTACGCAGACTCCGGAGCTACTCATATTTGGACCGATAGTCTGTTTAATCAGTTCAACGACTCTATAGCTTCTACTCAGACTTATGGTTATGCCTGGTATATGCTTCAACATATTGCTGTTACGCCTTTTGGTTGTAGAGATACTACAGAAAAATACATGTATGTCCTCCCTACTCCTCAAGTAAGTTTTGGTATAGACAATAGTAGCTGTGATCCATGGGTACCACTCATTTCGAATACGAGTCAAGGAGATGGCTTGAGTTTTACTTGGAGTACGACTGCAATAGGCGGAAATAGTTCATTAGATTCATTAAGTGGGCTTCAGGATTCAGTTCCTTATTTACTCTTCAATCCGTTAGTATTTCCGAATAACGATGAATCTTATGAAATTAAGTTGGTTGGCCTAGGTCCGGATGGATGTGAATACGTTCAGAGGGATACAGTAATAATTCGATCCCAACCGCTGGCGGATATAGAAATCCCTGATACAATATGTGCAGGTCAATGGTATCCACTTTATGACTCGAGCGAAAGCTACCACACAATATTATCATACACTTGGAGTAGCCCTGACACTGCCTTATCATTTGATAACCAATACACTCAAAATACCAATGTATATGTCTTGCCAGTCGACTCATTACTCCGGTCTATTGATATAAAATTGGTGATCAGAAATGAATTTTCATGTCTAGACACAGTAATAAAAACACTTTTCGTGTTGCCTGCACCAGTTCTAGATATAGACATAGATGACTATGGATGTGATAGTGTATATCTAATGGATGTTGCCACAAACCTAACGGATCCAGTAAACTACGGTGATTCGATTTCATTTACTTGGGCCATTACCAATGGTTTAAGTGGAGTAACGGATACCTTCTATGATTATCTGCCAAATTACCTCTTCACCAACAGCACGAACTCTTCTATTCCTTTTTACATATGGTTGAACGGAATTAACTCACCAGGATGTTTTGATGTCGCTATGGACACCATTTTAATTTATCCAGATGTTGAGTTAGACCTGAATACAGCTTCGGGACTCTGTAGCCCTGTAAATATTGATACTGCCCTTTTACAGATTGATGTTAATCAAAGTGCAACTTCACATTGGGTTTGGATTACCAATACATCAGGCGATACATTGTATTCGTCAAGTACCCTCAACTATCAACTGACCAATGCCGGTGATACTGTTTTCGTAACGTATGAAGTTTACAGTGATTGGGGATGCTCGTCCGATAGAGAAACTGTAATGATCTTTAGTGTAGATGACGGTGATCCTATTTCATATCCTACGGCAATCTTTGATAACTCTCAAAATTGTTACCCCGATACGGTCTGTTTGGGTGATGCAGTAACTTTCTATTCAACTTCTATTGAACCTACCAATGGCTCGGGGATTAGTCAGATAAATTGGGACTTAGGAAATGATGGTATCATCAATCAAATTGGCGATAGTGCTACTTTTACTTTCAATCAAAGTGGATGGGTAAGTGTTTGGATGCAAGCTCAGACTATTTCAGGCTGTAATGATGACACTCTGAAAGATATATATGTGATGCCTGGCCCTACTGTGTCTGTACAATTTGATGACGATAGCCTTTGTGCACCGGTATCACCCACTTTTACTCATGGTCAAGTAGGCTTCTATGATAGTGTTCGTTTTGAACTCTACTTGCTGACAGATTCAGGAACCACAAACTTGATTCAATCCTGGTCTACCGTTCCGACCTTGCCTATTCTTCAACCCAGCTACAGCACTCATACCAGATACATTCTGAAGAAAATACTACTCAGTTGTTGTGAAGACATTTCAGATGCTGATACTATTTTAATTAAAACTCCACCAGTAGCAAACTTTTATCCACTACCTAATTCAGGCTGTACTGATTTAGACGTCTATTTGATTTTGGATGGCCAAATTACAGGTGAAGCGGATAGTGCATTTATTGACTGGGGAGATGGTTATTCAAACCCTTGGACTAGACAATTAGTTCCTGGTCCTAATGGATTAGAATATTCTTGGCAGCAACCTACCCATAACTTCGTTTATGGAGGTGCCGGAGATACCACCTACACCATAACACTCACAGTGTATAATGAATGTGGTGATAGTAGCATTACGAAAGATGTTATTCTTACCAGTGGTTCAATTTCAGCTGCGTTTTCAGCTTCGGATTTATCAGGCTGTGAACCGTTGACAGTGGATTTTACTAGTCTAGCCTATAATTACGATATTCTAGGTTGGTGCTTCAATTATGATCCCGTAACCAAAACGTGTGATACCTCCGTAAGCGTTGCGCCCAACCCTCAGCACACTTTTGATACAAATGGCACCTATTATGTCGCTCACTTTGCAAGTAACGCATGTGGAATTGATACCGTTGTTCAAACTATCGATGTCTATCCAAATGTGGTGTCAGATTTTAATAGTTCAAACTTTCTATGTGGAAACGATACTGTAAGCTTTGTGAATACAAGCTATTCTAACAATGGCACAATCAGCGGTTATAAATGGATGTTCGGTGATGGAGATTCATCATTCTCCATTAGTCCACAACATGTCTATGACACTGGAGCAGTATACACAGTTACGTTATATACCTATTCAAATAATGGTTGTGTATCTACCAAAACAAAAGACATTACAATTTATCCCACACCGGATATAAGTATTTCTGGAGCACCCGTATGTTTAGGAGACACCTCTTCTTTTAGTAGCATCATAAACATCCAAGGAGGCGGAAATATAGCAGGTATTTTATGGGACTTTGGCGATGGTAATGGATCAGTTTCTCAAAACCCCAGCCATTTGTATCAATATGATAGCACGTTCACTGTAAGCCTTTTAGTTACCAGTGATAATGGATGTACAGATTACGCCGCAACGAATGTCTTAGTAAACCCTAGTCCGGTTTCTGCTTTTACACCTGTTATGATACAAGGAGATAGTTGTAGCGTTCCTCAAACCTTTTCATTCATTAATACCACTCAAAATGGTGCGTCGTATGAATGGGACTTCGACGCCTCAGCATTTCCAGGTATTTACACATCAACGTTAAATTCTCCAACGTTTACCTATAATTCAGCTAGAAATTATACTATTAAATTAAAAAGTGAAACCGCCTTTGGTTGTGTAGATTCTACTACAAGGCAAATTCAAATTAATAGTTCATTGACGTTACCACCAACCATCAGCCAAAATGGTTGTTTACCCTTATCCATAGGCTATATAGATACTAGCGCCGTATCAAATGGAGTTGATAGTATAATTCGTGTGGATTGGTCAATGGGTGATGGCACAACCATTACTAATTATTCCCCTCCTTTCGGCTATAATCACGTTTACAATACGCCTGGCACATACTCGGTTTATGCCACTATAACAACAAGCTTGGGCTGTGTTAGTCAAACTGCACCCGTACTGATGTATGTCACTCAAGATCCAACGGCGCAATTTTCGAATGATACTAATGGGGTAAATGGTATGTATTTTGAAAATCTATCCATCCCATTAGATTCGACCTATTCTTACTATTGGACATTCAGCGATGGGCAGGAGAGTTTTGACATAAGTCCCACAATGATTTTTAATCCATCTGCTACTGCAGTTGATAGTTTAGAAATCTGTCTTTATGTAACGACACCGGATAATTGTACCGATTCCATTTGTAAGAGGATTTGGGTTTGGAAATCATCTTTATTCGTTCCAAACGCCTTAGCCCCAGAACAGGTTTTCTCTAATGATGATCAGTACTTCTTGCCAAAAGGGTTTGGACTGGCATCATATGAACTTTGGATTTACGACAAATGGGGTAATGAGGTATTTTATTCAAATGAAATTGCTGATCCATTGTATGGACCTGCTGTGGGTTGGGATGGAAATGACCAAAGAACAGGTGAACCCGCCCCAATGGGAGTCTATGCATGGAAAATTAGGGCTACATTTAGGGATGGCTCAATTTGGAACGGCCAAGAAAACGTCCATGGATTCGAAAGAACCTATGGTACATTAACATTAATCAGATGATGTTGCGCAGGTTTATTGTTTTATTGGCATTCTTTGGATGTATCGATTTAAAAGGTCAAGATATTACTACTGGACTTTTCGAATCCAATCCCTTGTCATTTAATCCTGCTTATGCAATCCCAGGTTACAATGAATGGGTTTTCATGGCAAATACACGTCAACAATGGTGGAATTTACCCGGTCCTACAGCACTTTCTCCTGCCTATAACGTTCATCGAGCCACCCTCATAGCTCCTTTTTTAAGTCGACGTGAACGAGGGCTTGGAACAGGTTTGAATTGGGTCAAGATGTCGAGCGGAGAAGGCAACCTCTCCTTAAATGAATTTACAGTATCCAATGCTGCGCGTTTCAGCGGAAAACTGAGAAAGTCACGATACAGTGGAGCTGCTGGGGTTGGAATTGGAATGAGACAATATACCTTAGACTGGTCGCAGCTAACCTTTTCTTCCCAAATTGATCCATTTAATGGTATCATTTTCAGCACACCTACGGTTAATCCCAATTTTCCAAATAGTTCCATTAGCATTAATGCAAATGCAGGTTTAAGATTTGCATACACCCATCAAACGCGTAATAAGAGCATTTTAGGAATTAAAGGTGGAGTTGCTGGCTTTCAGCTCAATGCGCCCGCAATTTCCTTTTTTGATGAGACCAGTAGACTAGATCCTAGATATGTTGGTCATCTATCGATGGTCTACATGCCAAAGAAGAAACGAGGGCTTTTTTCGAGGTCATTCGCTAATTATTTTCACTTCGGCTACATAGCACAATACCAAGGTCCACTTAGCACCCATGAAACAAGATTTGGCACCAGTGTAAACGGTATATTGAACTTTTATGGCGGAGTCAGGAGAAGAAATTTCTTGCCCACACTTACCAAAATGGACGCCACATATTGGTCTGCTCAATTGAATCTGAATCAATCGATCATTTCAGTTGGATACGAAATTACTATTAGTGAACTAAATCAGACCAGAACGCGAGGGACCACTGAAGTAGGTATTATCCTACCACTTAGTAAAGTGACAAGTTTATTTGCACGTAAGCGAAGTGAGCCGAGCTATGCTGACTATATAATGACCCATAGCGACTTCAGATCTGTAGAGCAGTTTAACTCACGAACCTCTTTTTGGGCGAAAGAGTTTACCCCTATTTCTTTCGTTTTCTAGGGGAATCAAAAAAGTCTCACTGCTACCAGCGAGACTTTTTTGATTTGAGAAAAAACGTTAATTCTCGATGTACATTATAGCTCTACTTATGTTCATATTTTAATATGTACATATCCTCTGATGAAGGCACTAGAATTTGAAGAGCATCTTCGGGGTTGCCAGTATTGGCAGGTTCTATTTCTACGGTATATGATTCTCCCGAAATCAAGTCTGAACCCAACACCAACATTTGCGTAGTGCTTATTTGATGTATGTGCCCCTGGCATTCGAGAGATCCAAAATTATTCATTGCCTTGATGTAAATCTGATCTCCATCAATTGAGATTTCTCCATTGAGGTAACTTCCAGATACTGCATCAATGTCGTTCATCATAATTCCGCTTGTTGCAGCTGGAGCTTGAGGCTGACTCTTCACTACACCTGTTTGTGTAGAAGCCGATGAATTCTGCATATTCACCTTTCCCTGGGCAAAAGCTCCATTGCCAACTAGGAACATAACGACTAGTAAGATTGATTTTTTCATGTTATTTAATTGATTTTGTTCAAATCAAATATAATTTGTTTGTCTTTATAAAAGCAACTATAAATTAATTATCAGGCATTTGAAACATGGCAACCTCCCAAGTAAGAACACTTACTTTTTCAACGAAAAAACCCCGCTGCAAACAGCGGGGTTTTTTGTACCTGAGGGGGGAATCGAACCCCCACTCTGTTGCCAGAACTGGATTTTGAATCCAGCGCGTCTACCAATTCCGCCACTCAGGCATTTCAGCGAATTAGGACGGCAAAAATAAAGGCGTTTTCTAATTCTCCTAACATTTCCTGAAAGTTTTTTAATCAACCTGTGAAAACAAGGTGTTTTTGTCTTCTTTTAATTACATTTGCACCCCTCTACGGAGGTGCTGAATAAGCGATAAGTATACTGATACACAGATATGATGCTACCAGAAGCGAAAATATTTGCCGGACGTCACACGATGGAACTTGCTGGAAAAATTGCAGCGAGCTACGGAATTCCTATGGGAAATGTGATTATCACTGACTTTAGTGATGGTGAATTTGTTCCTTCATTTGAAGAAACAGTTCGTGGAAATCGCGTCTTTTTGATTCAAAGTACAAACCCACCTGCGGACAACCTGATGGAGTTGTTGATGTTGTGTGATGCTGCGAAGCGTGCAAGCGCGAAGCACATTACTGCGGTCATCCCTTATTTCGGTTTGGCCCGTCAGGATCGCAAAGACAAACCAAGAGTTCCAATAGGTGCTAAGTTGGCTGCGAATTTGTTGATGGCTGCGGGAGCTACTCGTGTAATGACGATGGATCTTCATGCCGATCAAATTCAAGGTTTCTTCGAAGTGCCAGTGGATCACTTGTACAGCTCAGCGTTGTTTATCAAAGATATCGAAGCGATGAAATTGGACAACCTATGTATTGCATCACCGGATATGGGTGGCGCAAAGAGAGCTCACGCTTACGGCAGCAAACTAGGAGCTGAGGTGGTTATTTGCTACAAGCAACGCAAAAAAGCCAACCAGATTGATAAGATGACCGTGATCGGTGATGTAGAAGGCATGAATGTCATTCTCGTTGACGACATGGTAGATACAGGAGGCACCTTGGTAAAGGCCGCTGAAATGTTGAAAGAAAAAGGTGCGAAGTCGGTACGTGCATACTGTACCCACGGTGTACTCAGCGGTCCAGCCTACGATAGAGTTGGCGGAAGCGCGCTAGAGGAATTGGTCATCACTGATACCATCCCTCAAACAAAAGAAAACCCAAAGGTCCGTGTGATCTCAGTCGCTGATATGTTTGCGAACGTGATGAAGAATGTTCACCACCACCAAAGCATCTCAGGACACTTTATAATGTAATACTTCAATAAACTAGATCAGATGAAGTCTGTTGAAATTCAAGGAACCCCAAGAACCGAAGTTGGTTCTAAATACGCCCAGGCAGAGCGCAAAGCAGGTAATGTACCTTGTGTGATTTACGGTGGCGAAGCACCAGTTCACTTTTCTGCGCCAATTTTAGCGTTCAAATCGCTAGTGTACACGCCAGAAGCGAAAACTGCAACTATTACCGTTGATGGAAAGACTGTAGAAGCAGTTATCCAAGACATGCAATTCCACCCAGTAACGGATGCACTAATTCACATCGACTTTATCCAGTTGGTTGAAGGCAAGGCAGTAACCATGAACATTCCTGTTGTTTTGAACGGTCAGGCTCGTGGTGTTTTGAACGGTGGTAAATTGAAAATGGTTCTTCGTACGTTGAGCGTTCGTGCATTGCCAAATGAGATGCCTGATAACATTCAATTGGATATCACCAACTTGCGTATCGGGAAGTCTATCCGTGTAAGCGACGTCGTGCCTGCAGGATACGAAATCTTGAATGCTGATACTGCTGTAATCGTTACCGTTAAGAAAGCACGTGGTGCCATGGACGACGAAGAAGACGACGAAGAAGGTGCTACTGAAGAAGGCAGTGTTGAGGGCAGTTCGGATGCTCCTGCGGAAGCTCCTGCTGAGGCTGCAGAATAATTCGTACTTTTTCGGGTATGAAAAAGTTCCTCATTGTCGGTTTGGGCAATCCCGGAGCCGAGTATGAGAATACCCGTCACAATATTGGATTTTTAACATTGGACGCCTTTGCCAAGGCGTCCAATGTTGTTTTTGAGCCTGGGCGCTACGCGCTCGTGGCAGAGGCCAAGATCAAAGGAAGATCTTTCCGGTTGATCAAACCCACCACTTTTATGAACCTTAGCGGCAATGCTGTCCGCTATTGGATGCAAGAAGAGAACATCCCCATAGAGAATGTCCTTGTCGTGCTCGACGATTTGGCCTTGCCCTACGGTTCTATTCGCATTCGCGGCAAAGGCTCGGATGCTGGGCACAATGGATTGAAGGACATTCAAGCAAAATTGGGCCGTGCAGATTATCCCCGCCTTCGCTTTGGCATCGGGGACAATTTCTCCAAAGGTCGACAAGTAGATTATGTGTTGGGCGAGTGGACCGCCGAAGAGCAGAAAGACCTGCCGGCATTGATTGAACACTGTGTGAAAGCTTGCCAAAGTTTTGGCTTAGCAGGATTGAGTTTAACCATGAACCAATTCAACAAAAAATGACCAAGGCCGATCGCATTCTGGCCTTCTACAACGCACTCGAGTTCGACCGTTCCTACCTCGATGAGGATCTTGATGTTCTCAACCCCTTTGAGGGAGCCAGCCCTGAGCAAGAGCAGGCGCTAAGCGGGTTTTACCACAAATTTTACAGCGATGAGAAGCCACGCAATCTCATCCTTGGCATCAACCCAGGTCGCCTCGGCGCTGGCGCCACGGGCATTCCTTTTACCGACACCAAACGGTTGATTGAATGCGGGATTCCATTCGAAAGTTTCTCGACCCACGAGCCTAGTTCGGTCTTCGTCTATGAGGCCATTAATGCCTTCGGCGGTCCGAAAAAGTTCTATGACCAATTCTTTATCGGCTCCGTATGCCCCTTAGGCTTTGTGATGCGCAAAAATGGAAATTGGATCAACTTCAACTATTACGACCGCACGAGTTTTGCCAATGCACTAGCGCCGTATTTGCTCGAGCAGATTAAAAAGCAAATTGAATTGGCCGGGAAAAATGAACGCATCATTGTTTTTGGCACCGGAAAAAACCTGAAGTTCCTCCAGAAGCTCAACAAGGAGTACAACTTCACTCAGGAGCTTGTGCCCCTCGAGCACCCACGATACGTGATGCAATACAAATACAAACACCGCGAAGAGTACATCGCGAAGTATTTGGAAGCGTTTACCAAATAAAAAAAGCCACCCCTCAAAGGATGGCTTTCTTTTTTTGCAATGTGCTGGAATTACATCATTCCCATGCCGCCGCCCATGCCACCTGCTGGCATTGCCGGCTCTTCCTTAGGGATCTCAGTAACGGTCGCCTCAGTGGTCAACAATAGACCCGCTACAGACGCAGCGTTTTCCAAAGCCACACGCGTCACCTTCGTTGGGTCGATGACACCTGCATCATACATGTTCTCGTAGACATCAGTCTTGGCGTTGAAGCCGAAATCTGCCTTACCTTCTTTCACCTTACTCACCACTACAGAGCCTTCTAGACCTGCATTGTGAACGATGGTACGCAATGGCTCCTCAATCGCTTTAGAAACGATTTGGATACCAGTAGTTTCATCTTCGTTATCGCCTTTCATACTCTCAAGAACGCTGCTCACGCGTACAAGCGCTACACCACCTCCTGGCACGAAACCTTCTTCTACTGCCGCTTTTGTCGCTGCCAAGGCATCGTCCACGCGGTCTTTCTTTTCTTTCATTTCCACCTCAGATGCAGCACCTACATAAAGGACTGCAACACCACCGGCGAGTTTCGCCAAGCGCTCTTGCAATTTCTCACGGTCGTAATCTGAAGTTGTGTTCTCAATCTGAGCTTTGATTTGGTTCACTCGGCTCGCAATAGCCTCACTAGCACCGGCACCATTGACGATTGTCGTATTGTCTTTGTCGATAGAGACTTTCTCAGCAGTACCCAACATATCTAGGGTAGCGCCTTCCAAAGTCATACCGCGCTCTTCGCTGACGACCTGACCACCGGTTAGGATGGCAATATCTTCGAGCATTGCCTTACGACGGTCACCAAATCCTGGAGCCTTCACCGCAGCAATTTTCAATGAACCACGGATGCGGTTTACCACCAAGGTAGCAAGGGCTTCACCGTCTACATCTTCTGCGATGATCAATAGCGGACGACCGCTTTGAGCTGCTGGTTCAAGAATTGGCAACAACTCCTTCATAGAGCTCACCTTCTTGTCATAAATCAAGATGTACGGATTTTCAAGCTCCGCCACCATCTTCTCTGTATTCGTCGTGAAATATGGGCTCAAGTACCCGCGGTCAAACTGCATACCTTCCACTACATCTACGTAAGTTTCAGTACCCTTCGCTTCTTCCACGGTGATCACACCTTCGTTCTTCACTTTGGCCATCGCCTCTGCAATCAAAGAACCAATTGCGTTATCGTTATTCGCAGAAATCGTAGCGACCTGCTCGATTTTGCTGTTATCATCACCCACCTCTTGGCTCAAGTTTTTCAACTCTGCCACCAAGGCCGTCACGGCTTTATCAATACCGCGCTTCAAGTCCATCGGGTTCGCCCCAGCAGCCACATTTTTCAAACCGTGACCATAGATTGCCTGCGCCAATACTGTCGCTGTGGTAGTTCCGTCCCCCGCGATATCCGCAGTCTTCGAAGCCACCTCTTTCACCATCTGAGCGCCCAAGTTTTGCAACTTGTCTTCGAGTTCAATTTCCTTCGCTACGGTCACCCCATCCTTAGTTACATGAGGAGCGCCGAACGCTTTTTCAATGATCACATTGCGTCCCTTAGGACCCAAGGTCACTTTTACTGCATTCGCTAATGCATCAACCCCAGCCTTAAGACTGTTGCGTGCCTCTACATCAAATGAAATTTCTTTTGCCATTTTACTATGCTTTTACTCTTTAAGTGGGTTAAACAATAGCCATGATATCTGCTTCGCGCATGATCAAATACTCACCGCCTTCGTACTTGAATTCGGTGCCGCTGTACTTGCCATACAACACAGTATCGCCAACACTTACCGTCATCGGCTCGTCCTTCTTACCAGGACCAACGGCCACAACGGTGCCTTTTTGAGGTTTCTCTTGCGCTGTATCAGGAATGATAATTCCGGATGCAGTCGTAGTTTCCGCAGCTGCAGGTTCCACGATCACTCGGTCAGCTAGCGGACGAATGTTTAAATCTGCCATGATTTGAGTTATTAAATTATTGTTTGACGCTTCATTACATGAAATTCTGTGCCAAGGTACGAATTGTGTCATCCTGTCACCGACCCTATTTCTGCATCCGAAAAATTGACATAAAAGCATAAAAAAACCCGCACAGCAACTGCCATGCGGGCCTATTCTATGTGTGAAAGACGCTTCTTATTCTACGCTCTCAGGCATTCCTTCTACAGGCGCTTGCTCAATAGGAGCATCTGCCGGTGCTGCGGGCATGCTTGGCTGGAATGGAAGTGCATCCTCTACCTGCTCTTGCAAAATAGTATCCTGCTCTTCGACCGTTTCAGTGCTCACCATGTTCATACCGATCACCAATACAAACAAAGCGATCACCAAAGACCAAGTTGCCTTGTCCAAGAAATCTGTAGTTTTCTTTACGCCGCCTAGCATTTGAGGGCTATCGCCACCAAAGGCTGAGCTAAGACCACCTCCTTTTGGGTTCTGAACCAAAATGATCAAAACCAACAATACGGAGACCACAACAATCAGGATGGTAAACAATGCTGTCATTACTTCTTCTGTTTCTTAATTTCTCTAATTCGGTCGGCAAAGAAACTACTTTTTTCCGGGTATTTCAAACTTAAAACCTCGTAAGCGTTAATTGCCTTATCCCAAAGCGCCTGCTTTAGATAAATCTCTGCCAATGTTTCGGTTACAAACTTCCCTTGGTCGTCCGAAGGCAAGTGGAACACGTCTATTTTTCCATCCTTCTTTGGCACGGGGAATTTGGGCAATTCGCTGATGATTGTCTTCACATCTTTAGGCGCGCTACGCTCCACTTTTTTAGGCGCTCCGTCGGAAAAATCAGCTGTTAACCACTCCATGAAAGACGCTTTCTCGCTGAAAGGCATTTCCCTCACCTCAAGTTTTTCCTCAATGGGCGCAGCTTCCGTTTTCTTCGCCTTTTCAATCTTCTGCTTCGGCGCTTTAGGAGCTTTCTTAGGCTTCTCTGGGGCAGACTTCTCCTCGATAGATTTCGCCTCATCAGCAGGCTTTTTCTGGGCAGGTTTAGATTTTTCCTCTGCAGGAGACGTTTTCTTTACCTGAACAGGTTTCTCCTCGGCCGGCTTTTTCTCTTCCGTGGTACTCGCCGGAGTTTCCTCCCCACGCAACGCACGCGAGCGCAAAATCGCCTTGCGCACCGCCTCCGGTAAATGACTTAAATCTTCTGGTACAGCAGTCGGTTTTGCTGGGGCAGCTTTCGGTTTTGGAGTATCCAATTTCACGGGCTCCTTCACCTCCATCTCAGGCTTCACCGCCTCAGACTTTTGGGCCGCCGCCTGCTTTTTCTCTGTCTTAGGCTTTGCAGGTTCCGCCGCTTTCTCAACTTTCGCCTTCACCGGCTCCACAGCCTTTTTCTCCGGAGCTATGGCCGCCACCTCAACTTCTTCCACCTTGCCCCCTTCGGCCACCTCGGTAAAATCTACCACCGGCACCTCCTTCGCGCTCTCCATGCCCGGAATGGGCATATCGTGAAATTCTTTGAGTGCTGCACGGTTCGGTGTGGCAATGGCCGCTCTTTTGATCTGACCCGGCAGCAAATAGCTCTCCTTCTTCTGCAATGCCTTCATGTACAACGCATGCAACGGAGCCGCATAGGGAAAATCATCCACCGCCTGCTTCAGGCCGATCAAATCCTCCGAAGTAATTTGCTCCGGATGCTTGAACAAGGTGTTGATTTTCTTTGCGTTCATTTACCAATTCGCGATGGCTCTATTCAGCACATCTTCTCGTAATTCTTTTATGATTTCTGCGGCCAATTCGTTTTCAATATCGGAAAAATTGAGGTCTGCATCGTAGGGACGAGAACGACTAAACCGGGCATTGAAATTATTCTCTGGGGCCAATTCATTGATGAACTCCACCTGCACACTTATAGTAAACAGCATCTGAGCCACCTCACTGGGACCTCGCGCCGCCTGCGGCCGCAAACTGTATTCGCTTATTTCGCCGCTGATATACATGTCGGCCGGCCCCTGAACGAGCTCTAGCGGCGTCTGCTGCACAAAAATATCTTTGATCGCTTCGGTCACCCACTGCGACGCCTCCGGATTCACAATCTGTGCATTATTATCAAAAAAGTCCACCTGCATCGTCTTCGCGTCCCCCACATTACCGCCCGTAAAGCTGTACCCACCTTTGCAGGAACTCAGCACCAACGCGAGAAACAGGATGGATATGCGGCAGAATTGGACCATTATTCCAAATTGTATTGTTTGATCTTGCGATACAAGGTACGTTCAGAAATGCCCAATTCCTTCGCGGCAACCTTCCGCTTTCCATTCGACTTTTCCAATGCCTTCTTGATCAATTCCACTTCCTTGTCTACCAAGCTCAAATTCTCAATCTCAATGGTATTCTCATCCTCATTGAAATCCTCGTACTGCTCGCGATCCACAAACGTCACCGCCCCGTCCGACGGGCTGTACTCTCCCGTAATCTTTGGATATTCGCGCTGCATGCCTTCGTAAATTCCCTCGCCCGAAGCCATCGCATTTTTCAATGCATTGATTTCAGCGCGCATTTCAAACAACAGCTTGTACAAAGCCTCACGCTCTTTCACAAAATCCGCATTCGAAACACCATCGTCGCTCAATCGGGTATTGGCCAATGCCGGCAAGTTCGAGGCATCCACCTGCGGCAAATAGGCCTTCAGCACTTCCTTACCCACCAAGCGCGAGGTCTCAATCACACTCATCTGCTCTGCCAGGTTGCGCAATTGACGAATGTTTCCTGGCCAACGGTATTGCTCCAGTAATCGGACCGCTTCATCGTCCAAACGCACCGGCGGCAAATGGTATTTATTAGCGAAATCCGCCGCAAACTTTCGGAACAACAAATGGATGTCGGCCGGGCGCTCTCGCAATGGCGGCAAGTTGATCTCCACCGTGTTTAATCTGTAGTACAAATCCTCGCGAAACTTGCCATTCTTGATCGCCTCGAGCATACCCACATTCGTGGCTCCAACGACGCGAACGTCAATCTTGTTGGCTCGAGACGCCCCTACTCGGATGAACTCCCCCGTTTCCAACACGCGAAGCAATCGCACTTGTGAGGGCATGGGTAATTCGCCCACTTCGTCCAAAAAGATGGTGCCGCCGTCAGCTTCCTCGAAGTACCCTTTGCGGGCGCCGGTGGCGCCCGTAAAAGCGCCTTTCTCGTGCCCAAAGAGTTCCGAATCTATGGTTCCCTCAGGAATGGCCCCACAGTTCACCGCGATGTACGGTGCATGCTTTCGGTGGCTCAATCCGTGAATGATTTTCGGGACGGCTTCTTTCCCCACCCCACTTTCTCCGGTGACCAAGACGCTGATGTCGGTCGGCGCCACACGCACGGCTTTCTCCAAGGCGCGGTCCAACAATGGACTTACCCCGATGATGCCGAAGCGTTGTTTGATGCTTTTCATATCAGACATTGGTAGTGTATTAACGTTTATTCGAAGACTACAGTACCGATCAAGGTCGCTGCCGTACATCTATCTATGTTCACTTTCACAAAATCGCCAGGCTGGAAATCATGGCGATCAAATACTACCACACTGTTGGTGTCGGTACGACCAAATAATTGGTCCTCACGCTTCTTAGACGTGCCCTCTACCAAGACCTCGTAGGTATTGCCTACCATGGCCTCGTGGCGCAAGAGTGAATGCTTGTTTTGCAACTGGATGATCTCGTTCAATCGGCGCTTTTTCACCTCAAGAGGGATATCATCTTCCAATTTTCTCGCCGCATACGTGTTTGGGCGCTCGCTGTAGAAGAACATGTAGCCAAAATCATATTGCACATATTCCATCAAGCTCAACGTCTCCTTGTGGTCTTCCTCGGTTTCCGTCGGGAAGCCCGCAATCATATCATGCGAAATGGCACACCCAGGAATGATTCGGCGAATGCGGTCGATCAGCGCAAAGTACTCCTCTCTGTTGTGCCCACGGTTCATCAATTCCAAGATGCGAGACGATCCACTTTGCACCGGCAAATGGATGTAGTTACAGATGTTCTTGTACTTCGCAATGGTCTCGAGCACATCGTCTCGCATATCCTGCGGGTTCGACGTGGAGAATCGGATGCGCATGTGCGGCACTGCCTCGGCAACCATCGCCATAAGGTCAGCGAAATGCACCGCGCTGGCCTTGGCCAAATCCGATGCCTTATCAAAGTCCTTCTTGAGTCCGCCGCCGTACCACAAGTAGCTGTCGACGTTCTGTCCCAAGAGGGTAATTTCTTTGTAGCCCTGGCTCGCAAGGTCCAATGCCTCGTCCACGATGGTTTGTGGGTTTCTCGAGCGCTCGCGTCCACGGGTGAACGGCACTACACAGAAGGTACACATGTTATCACAACCGCGAGTGATGGAAATAAAGGCACTTACGCCATTTCCGCCCAAGCGAACCGGTTCAATATCGTCGTAGGTCTCTTCCTTGCTAAGGATTACATTGACCGCCTTACGACCGCCGTCGAGCTCCTCCAAAAGATTCGGGAGATCGCGGTAGGCATCCGGCCCTACGACCAAGTCAACCAATTTTTCTTCTTCCAACAACTTACCCTTCACGCGCTCCGCCATACAGCCCAACACACCTATTTTCATGTCCGGGTTGGTTTTCTTGTGGCCGTTGAAATGCGCCAATCTGTTGCGAACGGTTTGTTCGGCTTTGTCGCGAATCGAACAAGTGTTCAACAACACTAGATCCGCCTCAGCCGCATCTTGAGTGGTCGTATAGCCTTCTTTAGCCAATACTGAAGCGACGATTTCGCTATCTGAAAAGTTCATTTGACAACCGTAAGACTCGATGTAGAGTTTCTTGGTGCCGTTGGGATTGTTGGTCTCGTGGACCGTGCCATCATGCTCGTGCGGGTTCTTGTCGCCCTCGGCGTAGAGGCCCCTTCCGCTTGCGCGTTTTGTTTTTGCTTCCATAAATCTATTCGCTCAAAACTTTACTTTCTCTTGCGATGCTTCAAAGATACATCGGTATACTGACAATTTGTCCGATTCGTAAAAATCTATTACGTAGTAATAAGGAAAAAGTTCATCGGTCCCACATATATCAGGTGTTGCATCTCATTAAAAATTGGTTTTTACTTTGCGGCAAATTTCAACCCTTACCCACATTATGGCCAACAACCTAGTCATTGTAGAGTCACCGGCGAAAGCCAAAACCATCCAGAAATACCTTGGAAACGATTTCACGGTAATGTCCTCGTACGGTCACATTCGCGACCTATGCGATAAAGGGATGGCCATCGACATCGAAAACGAATTCACCCCAGAATATTGTGTGTCGAAAGACAAGAAAACCTTGGTCAAGGAATTGAAGGCCGCTGCGAAGAAAGCCGAAAAGGTTTGGCTCGCATCGGATGAGGACCGCGAAGGGGAAGCCATTGCATGGCACCTGAGCGAAGCACTTGAATTGAAAGAAGAAAATACCGAACGCATCGTCTTCAACGAGATCACCAAAACCGCCATCCTACGCGCGGTAGAAAATCCTCGCAAGATCAACAAGGAATTGGTCGATGCACAGCAAGCGCGTCGCGTACTGGATCGATTGGTAGGGTACGAATTAAGCCCTGTTTTGTGGAAGAGCATCAAGCGCGGATTGAGTGCCGGTCGCGTGCAAAGTGTGGCCGTTCGATTGATCGTGGAAAAGGAGCGCGAAATCGAAGCGCACACCCCTGAAGCCTCATTTAAAGTGAGCGGAATCTTCACCGACGGAAGCATCTCGTTCAAAGCAGATATTAGCAACGGATTCCCTACTCAAGAGGCTGCACAAAGCTTTTTACAAAATTGCGCTGGGGCCAATTTCATCGTCGAGAGCGTAGAAATGCGCCCTGGCAAGCGAAGCCCTGCCGCCCCGTTCACCACCTCTACCCTACAACAGGAAGCTAGTAGAAAATTGGGCTACAGCGTAAGTCAAACCATGACCCTCGCCCAACGCCTATACGAAGCCGGACACATTACCTACATGAGAACGGACAGCTTTAACTTGAGCAACGATGCCATCACAGGAATCGCCCAGCACGTTGAAGCACATTTCGGTCCTGAATACCACCAAGTCCGCAAATTCAGCACCAAGAGCAAAGGCGCGCAGGAAGCACACGAGGCCATCCGCCCGACCAATTTCTCTAAGACCATAGCCGGTGCCGACGACAGACAAAAGCGTCTCTATGATTTGATCTACAAGCGCACAATCGCCTCTCAAATGGCGGATGCGAAATTGGAGAATACGACCATTAAATTGGCCAATGAAAACGCTCCTTCTGCAGAGCGATTCACTGCCCGCGGTCAAGTCATCACGTTCGACGGATTTATCAAAGTATATACTGAAGGCACGGACGAGGAAAACGCAGAAACCGTAGACGGCCAACTACCTGCAGTAAAAGAAGGCGACCGCCTCTCCTACACTGAGATCACGGCCACACAACGCTTCACCAAGCACACCCCGCGATACACCGAAGCTTCCTTGGTAAAGAAACTTGAAGAACTGGGCATTGGACGTCCTTCGACCTACGCACCGACCATCTCTACCATCCAAAAACGCGACTACGTGATCAAGGATAGTTTAGAAGGCAACCAGCGCGATTACCAAGTCCTTACGCTCAACGCCGCCGGCCTGTCCGCAGCCACTGCCACAGAAACCTACGGCGCAGATAAAAACAAACTGTTCCCTACCGACATTGGCCGAGTAGTGACTGATTTCCTCACCGAGCATTACAAGCTCATCATGGACTACCAGTTCACCGCGAAAGCTGAGCAAAACTTCGATACCATCGCGGAAGGTCAAGTACGCTGGCAGGATTCTATTCAGGATTTCTACAGCCAATTCCACCCGCTCATCGAACAAGCCCCACAAGGCGGCAAGGCCTCACGCCTTCTAGGTGAAGAGCCGGGCACAGGCGAGCCGGTATATGTAAAACTCGCTCGTTATGGGTTCGTATTCCAGATTGGCGATGGGGACGAAGAGACCAAGCCCCGATTCAAAAAGCTCCCACCGAACGTAGGATTCTATGATGCCACGTTGGAAATGGCCTTGCGTGAAGAAGTCCTCCCGCGCACCGTGGGAACCTACAAGGATCTTGAAATCAAAGCCAATGTAGGGCGTTACGGTCCATATGTGATGTGGAACAAGAAATTCTACAGCTTAACCGAGGACACTCCAGAGGAGGTGAGTTTGGCAAAAGCCATCCAAGTCATCGAGGAAAAAGAAGCCGGGGCCGCGAACAACATCATTGCGGAATTCACGGAAGAACCGATCATCCAAATCCTCAAAGGACGCTACGGACCCTATATCAAATCAGGCGGCAACAACTATAAGATTCCAAAAGGCACAGAAGCCGAATCTTTGGACCGTGCCGGTTGTGAAGAACTTATGGCGGCAGGACCTACAAAACGTCGTCGCGGACGTAAATAAGGCCCTAAATTGGACGGGTAAAATCCTTGCCCGTGCTACACCTTAGCCCAATTCCCGACAGTGTACTTAACGCACTGCCCGTACTGGACACGAACCAGCTTGGTCGAGTCGTGCACAAGCACACCGAACTCGATGGCTTGCCGGATCTCGACGGCATCAACGTGGCCATTATCGGCGTACAGGAAGATCGTCGCGCCTACCGCAACGTGGGCTGTGATGGCGCTGCAGATGCCATTCGCCCGTACTTGTACCAATTGTACAAGGGGAATTGGGATTTTCATGTGGCAGACCTCGGCAATCTTTACAAGGGAGAGCAACACCTTGATACCATTACTGCACTCAAAGAAATCACCGAAGAGCTCCTCAAGCGCAACATCATCGTCATCACGATCGGCGGCTCGCAGGAATTGACCTTTGGCTCGTACCGTGCCTACGATGACCTCGAACAAACCGTCAATGTGGTCGCAGTAGACGCCAGACTCGACGTCGGTGGTGAAGGACGCGACCTGGACCACCAGAGCTACGTGAGCCACTTGGTCCTACAACAGCCACATAACCTCTATAACTTCACCAACCTCGGCTACCAAACCTATTTCAACAATCCAGAGGAAATCAAACTCATTGACAAGCTCTTCTTTGAAGCCGTGCGTTTAGGTGAAATTCAGAACCAAATTGCTCGTACGGAACCCTTCGTACGAGATGCAGATATTGTCTCCATTGACCTCGGGGCCGTACGTCAGAGCTACAACCCTGGCACCTTCTACACCTCGCCACATGGACTTTCCGGAGCTGAATTGTGTGCGATTACGAGGTATGCTGGTATGAGCGACCAATTATCTCAGCTCGGCCTCTACGAATACAACCCGCGTCTCGACAACCGCGGCCAAAGCGCCCACCTGTGCGCACATGCCCTTTGGTACTTCCTCGAAGGCATCTCATTGCGCTATGGCGATTACCCAAAAGGATCGCGCGCCGACTACCAGAAGTACACCGTGCTAGTCGATGAAAGCGACGAAGTCAATTTCTTCAAGAGTCCCAAAAGCGGGAGATGGTGGATAGAAATTCCAAAAGGCAGTCCAGATCAAAATAGAACAGCCCTAGTTCCTTGTGGTCTTGAGGATTATGAAGAAGCCTTGCAAGGAAAATTGCCCTCACGCTGGTGGAAAGCGCAACAAAAAGCTTGATAACAAAAGGAAGATTGTGTCATTCGCAAGGGAATTTTTCTATCTTTAGCGGCAACTGAAAACACGTACGCGCCAAATCAGATGAAAAAAACCTGTATCGCACTGTTCGCAATGTTCTGCACCTCAAGCCTTTGGGCTCAACAGGATGTGCAGTTCACCCAATTCGCGAACAACAAAATCTTCTACAACCCAGGAGTTACTGGAGCGGGAGATGCTATTTGTTTAGGCATGGCCGCCCGTCAACAATGGGTAGGTTTCGATAATGCCCCTAGTACACAGAACTTCACAGCGAACATTCCGTGGAAAATCCTACATGGCGGTTTAGCGGTAAATGTGACTAACGATATGATTGGGTATTTCCAAGACATGACTGTAGGATTGGGCTACGGTTACCAGATGGACCTTGCAGGAGGAACACTTGGATTGGGATTGCGCGTGGATTTCAGAAACAAGGCAGTAACCACAGGAAATTGGGCGCCGCCTCAAACCATGAACGATCCATCGTTGGTGGCTTTTGGAAGCAGCTCCATGGCAACTGATTTGAACTTTGGTGCCTACTATCGCCACACCAACTGGTACGCAGGATTGAGTAGCACTAGACTCCTAGAAACTAAAGACATTCTCAATGCAACCGGCGGTAGCTTCAATGCAGAGATTCGCGGACAACGTCATTACTACCTCATGGGGGGTTATGATCTGGACCTTGGAAATGGCTTCGTGCTTCAGCCGGCAGCCATGATTAAGACTGACTTTGTGACCACACAGTTTGATTTAAATGCTGCAGCGATGTACAATAATCAAATCTGGGGTGGCGTTACATACAGAGTGCAAGACGCCTTGGCTATTATGGCAGGCTACCAAATCACTAAGGACTTGCGCGCAAGTTACTCGTACGACCTAACCACGTCTACGTTAAGAAACTCAAGCAGTGGTTCTCATGAAATCATGATGACCTACTGTTTTACTATCGAAATTCCACCAAAGGAAAAAGGTAGTTACAGAAACCCCATATTTTTGTAATATAGCGGCTTGGTTTTTGCTAAGATTAAAGTAGAGAAACAAATTAGATTATGAAAAAGCTCCTATTAGGGCTCACAGCAGCGGCACTTTTGGCCTCATGTGGCGGAAGTGATCAAGGCGAATTAGTTGGTGTTCAAAACCGACCGACTTGGTATCCAAGCGAACCGTATGGGATGGTTTATATTCCTCAAGGGTCTTTCACAATGGGAAACCATGATGAAGATGTTCCATATGCATACACTGCTCCGGCTAAAGTGGTTAGTGTAGCTTCATTTTACATGGACCAAACTGAAATCACGAATAATGAATATCGTCAATTTGTTCAATGGGTTCGTGATTCAATAGCTCGCGTTCGATTGGCTGAAGGCTTGGTAGAAGATTTTGAATATATAGATTTCGCTGAACTAGAGGACCCAACTTATTACCAGGATTACGTCGCTCTCAATTATCCTGACAGCATGATGCGTCGCCTGAATTGGGATCCGTTCCTAGAATGGGAAAAAAACCGCTACCCGTCAGCTGAATACACTGAAATTATCGAGGGAATGTATCTTCCTCCCGAGGAGCAGTGGTTGGGTTACCGTCAATTAGATACACGTCAATTGAATTACACATACTACTGGATTAATAAGCAAAAGGCAGCAAGTAAATTGAATCGTGTTGAATATGACTATCGTGACGAAGACGATGATGGTTCGTTATTCGGTTACCGAGACTACATCAAAAACACCCAGTCTAGTTCAAATCGTTCTTCATTTTTTGAGAAAGAAACTATCAATGTATATCCGGATACTCTTGTATGGATACACGACTTTACCTACAGTTTTAACGAGCCAATGCATGATAAATACTTCTGGCATCCAGCATACGATGATTACCCTGTAGTTGGAGTTAGTTGGAAACAGGCAAAAGCATTTACAAACTGGAGAAGTAAGTATAGGAGAGATTTCTTGAAAAACTCAGGAGAGCTCGTAGAGCATGAATTTAGGCTGCCAACCGAAGCTGAGTGGGAATACGCCGCCAGAGGAGGTGTGGAATTAACCACGTACCCATGGGGTGGACCTTATGCTACGAACAGTGCGGGTTGTTATTTAGCTAATTTCAAACCTAGACGAGGAAATCTTACCGCTGATGGAGGTTTTTACCCTGTGGAAGTAACCGCATATTCTCCTAATGAATACAATCTCTATTGCATGTCTGGTAATGTGAGCGAGTGGACTTCTACTGCGTTTGATGTTCAGTCGTATGCTTTCAACAGTGATATTGCCGCTGAAATACAATACAATGCATTTGATGACGAATTAGAAACGATGAAACGCAAAGTGATTCGTGGTGGATCGTGGAAAGATGTTGCATACTTCCTTCAAGTTGGAGCAAGAGACTACGAATATCAAGATACAGCTAAAAGTTACATTGGTTTCAGGACTGTACAAACGTTCCTAGGAAGGGACCTCAAAGATTTTTAAACCCACAACTAAAATTTCAAATCCTCAAATATTATGGCACTTATTGACGTAAATGGTAAAAGGTTCAAGAATTTTATGGCAAAGCTCTACGGTATTGGAGCGGCAGTCGTAATTCTTGGTGCAATGTTTAAGATTATGCACTGGGAAGGTGCGAACTTCATGCTAGTTGCAGGACTTTCAACGGAAGCGGTAATTTTCTTCTTTTCAGCTTTTGAAAAACCAGCGACTGAATATGATTGGTCATTAGTATATCCTGAACTAGCCACTGGAGATGGCGATGGGTCTATGACTATCACGCAACAACTCGACAATGCATTAGAAAACGGAGGTATAGATTCGGAACTAATTGCACGACTTGGAGAGGGTATGCGCAGTCTAAGCGAGACAGCAGGTGCACTTTCAGGAACTGTTGACGCGGCTGGAGCGACTGCTAAGTACAGTGAACAACTTAATTCTGCCGCTGCGAATATGGAAAGTCTAAATGCTTTGTATGCGGTTCAGTTAGAGAACACTACGGCCCAAGTTGAGCGTCAAAACGACGTAATGGAAAAACTTGCAACCGCTTCTACTGATGCATCAGATCTCGCAGGTCAAATCTCTGCATTGAAAGGTAATCTTGCTACTCTGAATAATATTTATGGAGGTATGCTTACAGCTATGGGTAAGTAAGAGTGAATCAATTTTGTTAACCCTAAACAACAACTACAATGGCATCAGGTAATTTAAGCCCAAGACAGAGGATGATTAATATGATGTATCTCGTATTGACGGCACTCTTGGCACTTAATGTTAGTCGCGAAGTCATGGATGCTTTTTATGAGGTAATGCTTGATCAAAATGCTTCTATTGAGACTGTAGAGGGTCAAAACGCTTCACTCTATGCTTCATTCAAAAGCGCTGCTGCGGACAACCCCGTTAAAGCCGGCCCATGGAGAGATAAGGCGGAAATTGTCCATGCCAAATCGGATAGTTTGTTCAATCTTATCGAATCCATGAAAGACGAATTGATTCTTCGTGCTGGAGGTGAAGATGAGGAGAATCCAGGTAAACCAAAAAAAATGGATGATCGGGAAACGGCGCCCAATTATTTCTTAATTGAGAAAAATGGAATCGCACTTAAGTCAGAAATGGAAGCCTTTAGAGAGGTCATGAAATGGGAGTCCGTTGGAAATGAAAGCCTGATTGAGGCTTTGGATGCTACTTTTTCTTTGGCAGATGAAATGCACGATGGTGTTAACATGTCTTGGGAGCAACAAAACTTTGAGCATTATCCACTGATTTCTGTACTAACCTTCTTAACAGGTATGCAAAGTGATGTTAGAACGGCAGAAGCTAACGTCATAGACAATCTTTATTCTAACATCAATGCACGCGATATTAAGGTGACAGGGGTTAAGCCGATTGTAATACCTGCAAGCACATTTGTAACAAAAGGTGATTCCTACGAGGCCGAAGTCTTATTGGCGGCTTTTGACGATACTCAAAATCCGACATTCGTGATAAATGGAGAGTCTATAGCAGCTGAAAACATTGTTGATGGAGTTGCGAAAATCACTCTACCCGCGAACAAGGTTGGTACTGAAACATGGAACGGAGAAATCCGCTTGATAACTAACGGAGAGGAAAAAGTTTATGAGATTGGAGAGCAATTCTATAATGTAGCTCCTCCAAGTGTAGTGATCTCGCCAACCAAGATGAACGTATTATATCGTGGGGTCGATAACCCATTGGAAATTTCTGTTCCCGGTGTAGATCCTTCCAACTTGATTGTAAACGGTCCAGGGGTGAAGAAATCAGGCAGAGAATATATCGCTGATGTAACACGTAATTCTGGTGGTACAATGAAGATTGCCGTAAGCGTTCGTGAAGCAGACGGTTCAACTAAGTCTATGGGATCGAAAGAATTCCGTGTAAAGAACTTGCCAGATGCAGCCGGCGAAATTTTCGGTAAATCCGAAGGTTTGATGTCAGCGAACTTGATTAAAAGAGCGAAGGTTGAAGCGAAATTCAACAACTTCGACTTTGAATTGCCTTTGAAAGTAACCAGCTTCCAGATCATCATCCCTCCTTTCGCTCCTATCGACTGTAAAGGGAATACCCTAAATTCTAATGCCAAAGCTGCATTGGATAAAGCAAAACCTGGAACACCGGTTATTATTAGAAACATAAAGGCGGCAACTGCTAAAGGCATCAAACCTAAAGTTGCTCCTATTACTATTGATTTGAACTAATATGGTACGAGTTAAAGCGCTCCTTTTTGCCATCGTTGCAGTAGGTCTATCCTATTCGACTGCAAATGCGCAAATTCTAGATCCTTCGGATGATGGTATCATCCCTGAGGCGACCAAGCACTACCGCAATAATCGTGTGGTGCCTTACCCTTACTTGCGTCAAGACGACATGTTGTGGTCTGAACGTCACTGGGAGCGCATTGACTTGCGCGAGAAAATCAACCTTCCGTTGTACTACCCGATCAAGCCTATGCCAGATCGCAAAGCACTTTGGGATGTATTGGTAGACGGTATCATTACCGAAAATACCATTACTGAGATTTTCTTGGATGATCGTTTCGAATTGCCATTAACTATTGACGAGGTTCGTGAGAAAATCGAGCAATACGATACCATTCCAGATCCAGACGATCCTTTCGGTCCACCGTTGGCTATCGATACCATTACCATTAAAGCAAACAATGTGGTTGCCTACCACATTAAAAGCGACTGGTACTTCGACAAGCAAAGAGGTGAATTGAAGAACCGCATTATTGGTATTGCACCTGAAGTACGCGATCCACGTAACCCATCGTTGACCTACAACCCATTCTGGGTATGGTTCCCTGATGCTCGTTACGCTATGGCAACTGCAGTGGCTTACAACGAAAAGAACAACAATCAGCGATTGACTTTCGATCAGATCATGCATTTCCGCAAGTTCAACGCGACCATTACTAAAATGGACAACGTTTACGATCGTACGATTGCAGATTACAAGCGCAACAGCGCGATGAACCAATTGCTCGAAGCCGCTCGAATCAAAGAAGATTTGAGAAACAAAGAGCACGATATGTGGACGTACTAAGTCTACAGAAGTAAAACTTCTTCAAGAACTCCTGTTACCTTTATAGCAGGAGTTTTTTTATGCCTTACGTAGATTATATCATTGTTGGAGGAGGTATCTCGGGATCTGTGCTTAGCTACACGCTAATGAAGCACGGCGCTAGCGTACATCTCTTTGATGTACCTGGTGAAAATATGAGCTCCAAGGTGGCAGCTGGACTTTGGAACCCGATCGTACTAAAACGCATGAAAAAGGTTTGGATGGCCGATGAGATGATGGGGGTCCTTCACGAAGTCTATCCGGACATGGAGACATGGACACAAAAGTCCTTCTTCGAGCCCCTACCCTTACGTCGTGTGTTTCACAACCCGGGAGAGCAAAATACTTGGATGGAACTATCCGATCAACAAAGCTTCGCCCCTTATCTCAAAGACTACATTGAGCCCACACCTTCTGGAATTATAGCTGAACACGGTAGCGGATTGACCAAAGGCACAGGACGACTCAAGGTGAACGCTATGATGGCCGCCGTGCGCGACAAACTCAGCGAAATAGATTCCTTTACGAAGGAACATTTTAATTGGGAAGCGGTTGAACCGCACAATGAAGGGGTACAATACAAGGGTATCAAGGCCCACGCAATTATTTCTTGTGAGGGAACGCATCTAGCGCTAGACAAAAGTCAGCTTAAGCAGCAGGGCTTTTCGCCCGTTAAAGGGGAGCTGTTAACCGTCCAATTGCAACGCGATCTAGGCAAGGAATGCATTCATCAAGGACATTTTATGTTGGGTGAAGAGGACGAAAAAGCGTCCATTGGTGCGACCTATGCGTGGGAGGGGTTCGAGGACGGCCCTACACCCAAAGGTAAAGATGAACTTATCCAGCATATTGATAAAGTTTGGGCCGAGGAATATAAAGTCATTGATCACTACGCAGGTACTCGACCAGCCACCAAGGATAGAAGACCGATCATAGGGCCCTATCCCGAGAAGGAGAACGTGTGGGTCTTTAACGGCATGGGGTCTCGAGCAGTGCTAATGGTGCCTTATTTGGCACAAAACATGGCCGAACACTTGCTCTATGGAGTGCCTTTACTCAAGGAATGCGACCCCGCTCGATTCAAAAGCTAGTTACTTCTTTTCTTTTTGCCAGCGCTCGGTGGCATCCCTGTCGTAGTGGACAAAGAGAGAAAGCCAAGTAGTACGAGATAATCGGAACAAGAAAGGCCCTAAGATGACCAAGATGATTCCCAAGGCACTTACGGTGGGCCACATAGACCAATCCATCCACACGCCAAAAATGATATATACTGCCACGAATAAAGCCACCGTGTAACCGTAGCTTATATACATCGCGCCGTAGTAGAAGTTTGGCTCGGGCTCGAAGTTTTGGTTGCAGACATCGCAGCGCTGGTTAAAATCCGAAAGCTTTTTGAGGTGGTAGGGATTACTATCAGGGTAAATATCTCCTTCCATACAACGCGGACACTTGCTCTTAGTGATGGCGTAAAATTTCGTGCCTTTTAACATCTTGATTTATTGCTGATTTGCAGGGTAAAAATACAACGGTTGCGCGGGGGTTTTTGATACTTTTGTCACAATGGTAGTATCATTCAATAAGGCCTCGCTATTTTTTGGCGGAAGGGCCATCTTCAACGAAATCAGTTTCCAAATCAACCCGGGCGATCGCATTGGTCTCGTGGGTCGAAATGGTGCGGGGAAATCTACCCTACTGAAACTCATCGCAGGCGACTACTCCCTGGACGAGGGGAGCAAAAACATGGCGAAAGAAGTTCGAATAGGCTTCCTGCGTCAGGATTTGGCCATGGATATGGAAAAGACCATCATGGAGATCGCCCGCAGCGCCTTTGACGAGATCATGGGTATCAACGAGCGAATGGAGGAGATCAACAAGGACTTTGAAGTTCGTACGGATTACGAGAGTGATTCCTACACCCGATTAATTGAAGAATTAAGCCTACTCAGCGAGCGCTTTGGCATCCTAGGCGGTGATAATCTTGACGAAAGCGTGGAGTTGGTATTAAAGGGGCTCGGGTTTACGCAAGATACCTTTCATAACAAACTGAATACATTTTCGGGGGGATGGCGAATGAGAGCAGAATTGGCCCGATTACTTCTTCAAAAGCCAGACCTACTACTTTTGGATGAGCCTACGAACCATTTGGATATCGAAAGTATCATGTGGTTGGAGCAACATCTGAGCGAGAGCAATCAAACCCTGATGGTGGTGAGTCACGATAGAACTTTCTTGGATAATGTGACCACACGTACCATTGAGGTTACCATGGGCAAGGCCTATGATTTCAATGCTCCGTACTCAAGGTATCTGACTTTGAGGGAAGAGTTGCGTGAAAAACAATTGGCCACTGCCAAAAATCAAGAGCGTGAAATCAAACAGACGGAGGAATTGATTGAAAGGTTCCGCGCGAAGGCCAGTAAAGCCTCTTTTGCGCAGAGTTTGATTAAGAAACTCGACCGTATGGAACGCATTGAGGTGGACGATATGGATACCTCAGCCATGCACTTCAAGTTTCAGCCGGCGCCGCGAAGCGGCAAGGTGGTTGTGAAGGCAGAGGGAGTGAAAAAGTCCTATGGCGATTTGCAAGTATTGCGAGGCGTAGATTTGGAGGTGGAGCGCGGCGATCGTGTGGCCTTCGTAGGACAAAACGGCCAGGGAAAATCTACCTTGGTCAAAGCCTTGCTGAAAGAGATTCCTGCGGATGGTTTAATGGAATTGGGGCACAATGTCATGGTGGGTTATTTTGCCCAAGACCAAGCGGATGCCCTTGATGGCAGTAAAACGGCCTTACAGACCATCGAGGATGCCTCTCCAGAGGATATGCGCAAGCATGCCCGCAGTATGTTGGGTGCCTTTATGTTTAGAGGCGAGGACGTCGATAAGAAAGTGAAAGTTTTGAGCGGTGGGGAGCGTGGCCGATTGGCACTTTGTAAGCTCCTGCTGAATCCCATCAATTTCTTGGTGATGGATGAGCCGACGAACCACTTGGACATGAACAGCAAGGACGTGCTCAAGCAGAGCCTTCAGGCCTTTGACGGCACGCTATTGGTAGTGAGCCACGACCGTGAGTTTTTGGAGGGGCTGGTGACCAAAACTATTGAGTTTAGAGACCAGAAGGTCAAAACGATTTTGGGAGGTATTGAATACTATCTCGAGCAAAGAAAATTGGAATCGATGCGCGAGGTCGAAGCGAAATCGGCCCAAAAAAATGTTCAGAAAGCCAAAGAAAAGGTTGCGAGCAGCCTGGATTACAAGGAGCGTAAGCAGCTAGAGAAAGATTTGCGCAGTGTGATGCGGAAATTGGAGGAAGTTGAGCAAGAAATTGAGAACTTAGAGGAAGAAATAAACGCTTGGGACGAGCAGCTCGCCGATCCGCAGGAATGCAAGGCGCTCATGGCTGATCCAGATTTTTATCCCAAGTATGAAGAAAAAAAGTCCGTGATTAGCGGCAAAATGGAAGTATGGGAGCAACTCAACGAAGAAAAAGAGGCCTTGGAATCGAAATTGTCGCAGGCCTCCTAAGCGTAAACCTTTGGGCACAACCGAAGCTTGTTGTTCAAGTTGTGGTTGATCAGATGCGCGCAGAATACTTGCAGCGATTTGACCACCAGTTTACACCTGATGGTGGCTTTAGAACGTTAATGGACAGCGGTTTTTCGTATTCCAATACACATTATAACTACATCCCCACCTACACAGGGCCTGGGCACGCGAGTATTTCTACAGGCACAACGCCTAAATACCACGGTGTGGTGGCGAACGATTGGTGGGACAACCGCACGGCTAGTGAGGTTTATTGTGCGCAAGATATGGACGTAGAGCCTTTAGGAACGATTGAAAGCTCGAGTAAACGTTCTCCAAAAAACTTACGGGCACTAACTTTTTCAGACGGTATTAAATTGTATACAAATAATAAAGGGAAGGCCTACGGGGTCAGTATAAAAGACCGTGGGGCTATTTTCCCTGCGGGTCATATGGCGGACGGAGCCTTTTGGTTAGATGCTTCAATGCATTTTGTCTCATCATCTTATTATATGAATCAATTACCTGATTATGTGCGTGACTTTAACGGAGAGGAGTTCGCAATGAACGAAATGCGACGTGGTTGGAAATTGGAATTATCTCCTCGTAAATATCAGTTGAGCTTAGAAGATGAGAATCCATACGAGCCAAAATTAAATAGACAGAGTTCTAGTTTCCCATATGATTTAGAATATATGGTCAATGCTTCTAATGGCGCATTCAGGGAATCGGGACTGGAAAGACTCAAAATGACCCCTATCGGAAATGAAATGGTGTTGGAGATGGCCCTATTACTGCTGGAGGAAGAAGATCTTGGGGACGATGAGTTCACGGATTTTTTGGGTGTGAGCTTTTCTTCGCCGGATTATGCAGGACATACTTGGGGCGTGCGCTCCCGTGAGGTGCATGATTTGTATTTAAAGTTGGATGCCCAATTAGGCCAGCTCATCAAAGCCCTCGACAAGAAAGTAGGGCGTGATCAGTACATCATATACCTCACTGCAGATCATGGGGCAAGTGAAAATCCCAATCACCTGCGAAACTTTGGATACGATGTGCGCAATTATGCCAATGCCGATGTGGTGGCCATGCTGAACGATGCCATCGTCGAGGGGATCGATGTAGAGGTAAACTTGGAAAACGCCGTTTCCAAAATCATCAATCACCACCTGTATTTGAATGATTGGGCCAAGCCATATGCTGAGGAGATTGCCAAAATCGTAGAACAAGTTGATCCGTTTGTTCATGTCTACACCACAGATGAGGTTCGCAGGCCCGGCAATGAAGAGCTCGTACAACTACTTCATGAAGGTTATCAAACTAGATTTGCCGGGGATTTGATCTTCCAGCTTCAACCGAATTGTATTTTCTACGGTCCTACGGGGTCCACGCACGGGACGGGCTATACCTATGATACTCATGTGCCTTTCTTGATGATGGGTACTGGAGTGAGTCCGGGCAGCAGCCACGAAAAGATGCACATCACGGATGTGGTGGATAAGGTCGCGGAGAAGGCGAACTTGCCGTATGCCCCCAACAGCCTGATACATTAGAGGCATAGTCCCTATATTAGTGAGGAACAAACTCGCTAAATAATTACACTTATGAAAAAAGCCCTACTAATCTTAGGCGTAGGCTTTGCCTTAGCCTCATGTGGAAATGCATTCTGTGATTGTGATGTCTATGAAGACGATTACACTTGGGACGGTTTCCAGTACCAATTAGATAATTCAGCCCTCACCGTTGAAGATACTTGTGTCGATCCCGGTATTTTGGATTCCACAACAGCCGGAGGTGGAAATACACCATCTTATTTGACGGTAACGCGCGCGGAGTGTCCGTGAACGAAAATATATTTCACAAAAAAGGCGCCCTCTGGGCGCCTTTTTTATTGGGGCGAAAAAATTTTACTTACCAGTGAATTTCTTGACGATTTGAATAAGAAGGCTCACGGTGTAAATCAGCAATCCATAAATGGAAGTGATGCTCGAGACCTTTAGGCCGCCAGCGAGCATGGCTTGGCTCACGCCGCCCATCTGCTCGATGCCTTCGAAGGCGCCGAAAAGACCAATTAATTGGCCCAAGAAGCCTACCGCAAGAGCCAAGAGACCCAATTCCTTTACACAGCCATTGCGCACAGCGGCATAAATCATCAACAAAAGAATTAAGGTGAGGATGCCCATAAACAGTGGGCCGCCCATCATAAAGTAGTCTAACATAATCTTGTAAGTTTCGAGTTACCTACAAGGTAAAGCCAAAATTGGACCAAAAAAAACCCGGCACAAGGCCGGGCTTTCTATAGTATTTGAAAAAGATCTTATTTCAATCCTTCCTCGATCAACTTGTTGAATTCGTCCAACTTAGGCAATACAACGATACGTGTACGACGGTTCGCAGCGCGACCTTCACGAGTTTCGTTAGTTGCTACTGGAACGTACTCACCGCGACCTGCCGCAGTCATACGCTCTGGAGCGATTTCAAAGTCGTTCTGCAATACGCGAACGATGTTAGTCGCACGACGAGCACTTAGTTCCCAGTTGTCGCTAATACATTCTGTAGCGATAGGGTCAGTGTCAGTGTGACCTTCTACCAAGATCTCCAAGGTTGGTTTGGCTTGCATGATTTTAGCTACTTTACCAAGAACTGCTTTCGCATCCTTGCTAACGTAAGCTGAACCTGGACGGAACATCAGCTTGTCGCTCAAGTTCACATATACCACACCTTTCTCAACGCTGATCTGAACATCTTCGTCGTTCAAATCACCCAACGCACCTTTCAATGAGTTTACTAGGGCGAACGTAACGCTGTCCTTGCGGGTTACAGCATCTTGCAAACGAGTGATGGTCATATCCTTCTCGTTGATGCTTTCCAATGTTTTTTCCATGTTCTCAGCGTTGGTAGCGCTCATTGCAGTCAAATCACCCACTTGTTTTGCCAAGTTGTTTTTATCTGCCTTAAGTTCTGCCAACTGTTGTGCTTGAGCATTACGTTCTGCGGTCATTGCAGCCAACTCCATTTTAGTATTGCTCAACTTATCAGAAGTCGCGTTTTGCAATTCTTCAAGCTCAACGTATTTCTGCTTGCTTACACAGCTCGTCAACGTGAACGCAGCTGCAAAAGCCATTACAAGTACCTTTTTCATTTTGTATCCTTTGATTTGCGAACAAAAATAAGAACAATTATGACCTTTCAAGGGGTTAACCCCTAGTTTTCATTAACTTCAAGCTCTTAAAACACAAAAACCCATGAAAAAATTTGTTCTTACCCTAAGCTTCCTGGCCTTCACTGTAGCTGCTAGCGCCCAAGAGAAGCCACAAAACGCAGAATCTAAGCACGTTTGCACTGAACAATGCGATCACGGCGCGATGGCAAAGGCAGAGAAGAAATCTTGCTGTTCTGAGAAAGCTGGCGAAGCCAAAGCTTGTTCTGATAATAAAGAAACTGCCATGGTAGAGAAGAAATCTTGCTGCTCTGAAAAGGCAACAGCTAGCGCATCTTGTGCGGATAAGCCTAAGCAAACTACTGCTGCCGGCGAGAAAAAAAGCTGTTGTAGCAAGCCTGCTGGAGCAGGAACGGAAAAATAATTTGAGGTCATTCCATAAAAAAAAGGCGCCCAATGGGCGCCTTTTTTATTTGACTTTCCCCGCCAAATAATCGTCGATGAAGGTGCGGAGCGTAGTTTCCACATCAAGGTTCTTGGCGATGATCTTTTTGTCTTTATTTAAGACTAGCTTCTTCGGAGTCGTTGGGATATAATAATACCACAAGAAGTTCGGGCGTTCGAAATCACTTTCATAGCCGTTGATCCAAGTAAGCTCATTCTCATCAATGTACTTATTCCAAGAGGTGAATTCGTTTTCCAATGTGATCGCCACCACTTCTACCCCTTTGTCCTTGTATTCTTCGTAGAATTTCTTCAATCGAGGCGTCTCTTTCTTACAGTGCCCACAAGTACTGTCCCAGAAGTACAGGATGGTGATGGGGCTTTGTACATCTGTTAATTTGATGCGGCCACGGTCTTTGGTGTCGAAGGCAAAATCTCTTGCTGGATTTCCAATGAGTTCTGTACTCAATCCGTCTGATTTCTCCTTGATTTTTGCCAAATCATCTTTGTCCATCCAATCGGCAAAGCCGGAATTATAAAACGTTTGAGCCAGCCAAACAAACACCTTGTCCTCCCCCATATAATTTGAAGTCTCATAGTGATATGTAGCCGTACTGACGAGCACCTTACGAACCTGATCATCCATAGGAGAATTTAGAAGCGTATTTAAATGCTTAATAACTGTATCCGGATCGTGCCCTAATACTTGCTCGAAATAGATTTTTCTATTCTTTTCGAAGAACGGATTAATGATGGTGCTTTTAGATCTGAGGTTCGTGTAATCCCAGAAATGACTGCGCAACCAGTACACATTTGTATCTGGATTCAATGGCAATATCTGTGGTAGCAAAAATTCTCGGAGTCCATTGTCCTTAATGGCAAGTAGGTAATTGCGAATTTGCTCTTCATTCGGGTCCGATTTCAATAAGCCCTTAAACCCATTAAATTCCTCAATACCCGGACCAGATAATTGGACATTTTCTAAGGCATTGTAGTCCCCTTGTATCTTCAGGTTCCCATTGGATACGACCATATCAAAAGTGTGCCCCCCATCGATATATACGATGAAAATCCCTTGTTCGGGGTGCTCCCACGCTGCATTGAAACAGCCGTTATTTACAGGAATCTCCTGCTTAACTGCCAATCCTTTCCCACGCACATATGCCACTTTGATATTCGAAATGGAATCCGGCATCGATGTGATGCAGCCGCTAATGTTCTGCGCAGAGATTTGGACCGATAAAAGGGCAGATAAAAACAGGGTGAGTTTCTTCATGAATATTGGTTTCATCTCTCAAAGATAATTTCAACTCACAGCTTATCAATAGGCGTACTCCACTTTCCGTGGGTGCCTTCGAATAATTTAACAAGTTCTTGAGTGATTTGGGTACCGGAACGGTTGACTAGCGAGCGGCCGTCCACCTCTGTAATTGGGGTGAGCTCGCCCATCGAACCTGTTCCGAAGGCCTCGTCGGCGGAATACAGTTCGGTTAGGGAGAGATTGCGCTCCTCCACGGGCATGCCATTTTCTCGGGCCAATTCCAATACCAATCCCCTAGTAATCCCGTGCAAACAGGCGTCCGCCGTAGGAGTCAAGAGCTTCCCATTCTTTACCATAAAAATGTTCGTCCCGTTCATCTCCGCGATAAAACCTAGGTTGTCCAACATCAATGCCGAATCCACCCCCGCTTGGTTCGCTTGAATCTTTGCGAGGATATTATTGATCAAGTTGTTGTGATGAATTTTTGAGTCCAAGTGCATCGGGCTGTTGCGACGAATGGCCGAGGTGATGATTCGGATGCCTTTGTCGTTGTCGTATACCGGCGGTTTCCATTCGGCCAATACAATGAGCGTGCACCCTTTCTGGTTCAGCCTCGGGTCCATTCCCGAGGTGATCTTTTCGCCACGGGTCAAGGTCAACCTGATATGAGTATGGTCGGTCATCCCGTTGGCCTCGAGTGTCGCCTGTATGGCCTTGCGAATGAAGTCGCGCGAGGGCACCCCTTCAAAGGCCATCGCAATAGCACTATCCTCGAGGCGGTCGAGGTGACGGTCGAGGCAGTACACCCCGTGCTTGTAAACGCGCATGCCCTCCCACACGGCATCACCGCCCTGTACCGAGCTATCAAATACACTGACTTTCGCATGGTCGCGGTGCACTAGGCCATCGCCTACCCATACTTTGATATCCTTATTTCTTGGATCGAATTGTTGTAACATATTATTCGAATTGTAATCGTTGTTCGTACAAAGCCTCATAGGCCGGCAATGTCGCCTCCACGACAGCTTCGTGATCGGGGCGCAGCGGCGCGGGCATGGCCTTAGCCGGACCGAAGCCCGTGCTCTTGTGGACGTTCGCGTACCAATACGGCCACCAGGGACCGTCGCAAGGCTTTTGACCGGGTGCCCAGACGAGCATTTCTGGTCGTGGCATTAGGCCAAGGGCTTCGCAAATTAAGGGCATATTTTTCGCTGGATTGGCCAACATTTCGTCGGAATCCACGATGATTTTTGGACCGGGGAATTGGGATAATTGGACCCACTGCTCCCATTGCTCATTTAAACCGATGTCGAACGGACTCATCGCGTCGATCACCTTCGCGAAACTGTGCACCACCTTGCGGGGATGACGGATCCAAAATACGTAGGCCGACGGCTCCACCCAATGCCAGGGCTCGCCGTGCATGTGATGCGCCATGTTTTTGAGGTAAATCTCGTCGTGGGAAGATAGCGCAGCGACTTCGTCCCGCACCCCTTCGACAGTGGTGGGCCATTGTGCTAGTACGTCTTCTTTTCCAGGGTGATCAGGGTCCAATTTCTTCAAGTACACCCCGTACATCGGTTCATCAAAGACCGCGCACCCGGGACGCTGGGCAAAACTGTACATCAGTGCAGTACTGATGTTGCGAGGTCCGGAAATGGCGTGGATGATTTTGGGCATGGTTTGAAAATACGTCTATCTGCTCAAAACCTGCTCTAAAACTGTATAATACTTGTGGCCAATGAATTCGGCACCTTGTTGGTTATAGTGAATAGGATCGGCAAGGAAGGCATCGCTAAAGCCATCGCCCATATCAACCGTTATTACTTGGGAGGTACCCGAAGAGTAATCATTGGCCATAGCCGCAATATCGATTTCCATTTGCTCGTAGAATGAAAGCAAATCCCCCGTCATCAAACCTGAATGTGCAGGTGCCATTATTTCAATAACAATCGTGACTTCGGGATTATGAGATTGAAGAATCTCTAGGATATCTTCTATGTTATCCATGGTATCGCTATATGATAGACCGTCCAGTGCATCGTTTCCGCCAGGTGAGCTAATGAGTACTACATCAGGAGTATCGATGGTGCCCAGCCAATTTGGGAGCGCAGTAAGAATTTGACCTGAGGTCCAACCGCTATGTCCTTCATGATCGGGATCGAAATCATCATCACCGTAATAATATGGATCTACCTCATTCCCGATAAAATCAATTGACCACTCATTATCGATGAGCTCACTCCACAATGGATAGCGATAACTGTAGAATTCCGGGGCATCACCCTCAACCCGTGAGGCCCCTATGGGTAGTATTTTATTTTTTGCTTCCTCAACGGGTTCTGATTTACAACCAAATAAGACAAGAAGTAGGAAGAAGTGTGTAGAAATTTTCATTGTGAGAAGTTATGGATTTTTCGCCTACGGCGAAAGAACCAAAAACGCGCCCTTGTACCCAAAGACAAGCCGTGCGCTACTGCCGCAGCGCTGCGTCTTTTTTAATGCC
Source organism: uncultured Flavobacteriales bacterium (assembly GCA_937942085.1). GTDB lineage: Bacteria > Bacteroidota > Bacteroidia > Flavobacteriales > Schleiferiaceae > UBA10364. The sequence goes on along the minus strand of CALDGA010000201.1, from coordinate 38,801 downwards.
TGCACCTTTGTGCAAGCACAGGTGCGGCATTAAAAAAGCCGTGCACCTTTTCGGTGCACGGCTTTTTCTTTGTGGGCTATACTGGATTCGAACCAGTGACCTCTGCCCTGTCAAGGCAGCGCTCTAAACCAACTGAGCTAATAGCCCCTTAATAGGAATTCAAAGATACGAGATGGGGGTGTTTTGGTACACAAATAATTTGAATTTGTATTTTGGCTCTATACTTTGAAACAATGACGCACATTCTCGCATTCTTCCGCTTTACCCTACTGATATTTCTTTTTTTAATTACTAGCATTCTTGTAGTTTGCTCTAGGTTATTTGGTCGTGAGGCTGCCCATGCCGCAATGAGGTTTGGTGTTTTTTGTATGGGCAAAACATTAGGGCTCTCCTACGATATTATTGGAAATCGTCAAAAGTATCGTCAGTTGATTTTGGTTAATCATCCCTCTTATATCGATATAATGTTCATTAACCTCATTAAACACCCTACAAGTTTAATCGCAGCAAGTAATTTCAAAAATTGGCCATTTATTGGTTGGTTTGGAAGGGCTTTAGAGGTTATATGGATTGAAAGACATAACCGAAGAGCTGGTGTAGAGGTGCTTCGTGAGGCGGAATCAAGATTCAGAAAAAATATGTGCATAATGACCTCGCCTGAAGGAAGAACTTCTGGAACACACGATATCTATCCAGTTAAACCTGGTCTGTTTCAACTTGCGATTGGATCCAATGTTCCCATAACCTTTATGTGCTTTAAGTACATGAATAAAATGGTTCCCTATTATCACTCTTTGAAAAGTGGATTTGTCAAACATTTTCTTAAACACTTTTGGAATGTTTTACGACAGCCTGTGATCAAGACTGAAATAACTTTTTCTAAACCTCAGTTCTTCAACTCTGTAGACGAAGCTATAGAAGCATTTTATTCCTTCAACAAACAGCACTTAAATGATTTTCTATTTTTCAAAGTTCCGGTTGATGAAGAGTTTTTAGGCGAAGCACTTACAAGACTTGATCCAAATATCTTAAGCTTTGAAGTCGAGAATAAAGAGGAGCTATTATCATGATCAATTGTAAAGTAATTTTCATTCGATAATGCTTACCAAATGTGCATAATGGATAAATAAGCTTGGTAATATTTTGATTCACATAGCTAAAAGTCAAATAATTAGCCGCACCTTTGGTGAAATTAAATAACTAATTGTGAATCAAGGAACAGTAAAGTTCTTTAATACTGACAAGGGATTTGGCTTTATTAAAGACAACGATTCAAACACTGAGTACTTTGTCCACGTGACAGGTCTTGTACACCAAATCTCTGAAGGTGATGCAGTTGAGTTTGAATTGCAAGAAGGAAAGAAAGGATTGAACGCTGTGAACGTAAAACAGCTTTAAGTTTATACCAGATTATTCCAAAGGCCTCCAGAAATGGGGGCCTTTTTTACTTAGTACTCTTCTTACTATTTATGGTGCAGAAAGTAATCTATCAATAGAGTGATAGCCGGATAAGATTGCGCCAGGCACCCCCATCTGGCGATAAGGATCATTTATCTCCCCCGCGAAGAATACTTTATTATTCAAAGGCCTGTTTAAATGTCTCAGGTGATTAGGGTTCTCCTCAAAAGCTTGGGTCCATGTGCCTCGAGTATATTCATATTCACTCCATCTCTCGATACGGTATTCACCTGTAAAAAGTCTTGTAGCACGACCTGTATACATTTGGTCCAATTCTTCAAGTAACACTTGCACTAGTGCTTCGTCTGAAGAATATTCGATGTATCGCCTACTCTCTTCACCGGTACATAAGAATCCAAGTACATGTGATTCGCTTTCTTTCCCAAACGCAATATCATAATAAACGCGTTCGCCCGAATTTGAAGCGCACTCAATAGCATTATGATAAAAGGTGTCTGAAAATTTCAAAGCAACCTTTAAACCTGGTCGAAAATGTATGGCTGCAATGGCTTTTTTCTTTTTGCCATCTAAAGCAGGGGTAAATTCAATGGATTTTGACTTCAAAACACCCACTGAGACTGTGACCAATACGCGGTCTGCTTCATATGCTTTTCCACCAACAGTTTTGACGATTACCTCATCCTCTGAATAGTCAATGGATGTCACAGCCGAGTTAAAATGAATTTTCGATTTGACTGATTTGGCAAGATTTTCTTCAACAAAATCATACCAGGTAGATGATTTGAATTTAGACTCAGGCAGGAATCGGTACCTAAAATCCAATTCCGCTTTTGACACCTCTTTAATCTTTACTCCGTCCCATTTCGCACCACTCTTGAGATGGTAAGGGACAAGATCTTCTTCTATCGTATTTCCAGCTACACCTTTAATCTTGTTTAAAACAATCGGATCACTATGGATCCACTCTGCGCCTAGATCGATTGGAAAATCCGCAAGTGTAGTATCTTTTTTCAGTCTGCCGCCAAACCTATCTGTGGCTTCTAGAATGAGGTAGTCAATCTGGTTACGCTCTAAGATTTTTGCCGCAGCCAAACCCGACGGACCTGCACCCACAATAACAACTTTGCCTGAATATTCGTAGGATTTATCAAGTGCTGTAACTTCAGGCAGCTTTTCAACTGCACGCGCAGCCCAGTTCATACAACTTGAAACCAACAGGGATAAAGAAAATAAAAGTGTAATTGTTCTAACTCGTGTACTCATGTGTAGTGCTTTAATTCAGGCTGATTCAAAGGGCTGCCAACCGTCTCATTACTCGCAAATTGCATGCCTGAAGGCAATTATCTTTACCTTTAAGCAATAGATTAAGAATTTTCCAACTCTTATTCTTTACAAAGTACGAATACGCTTGACTTCTTTTCGAAACATACTCTCTTGTTGTTTGCTAATCTCAATAAATTTCAACCTATTTGGTCAAGAAGTTGGAGGTGATAAGACGCAATATTCAACTCGCTGGAATGAGTTTGTCGCTGGAAACATCAGTCAGTTAAACTTAACTGGAGACGATTCGGTAAAAATTGCGCAATTAATCGGTGAAAAAATTGATGATAGGAATCTCAATCGACACAAGAGTGGTTTCATAAGGGTTGAGGAATTCAGCGAAATCAAGAACGGCGATATCATTCATGCAGAAGACAAATATTTTCTGATAGTTGTTAAAGATCGATACCTGCAGCACTGGGCGTTAACCTTGAACGCAGAAGGAAAGCCTATCGAAGGATTCCTCCTTTCTAGCGAGTTGTACTATACAGGCTATGATTTTCATGAATTTGAGGCAAGACGTTATTCACCAAGTCTCCCGTATTCCTTCGATGCCATTAAAGAGCAATTTGAGTTCTCGAGCATATTCAAAGTGATTTTACCGGATGAGCACAGCACGCTCATAGATATTGACTTTCATTTGGACGAAACAACCAATAAAAGGTATGTCCAAGTGGATGAGAATGGACACTTTGAAAACGTGAAGTTTGTAGATTCTGAATCAAATTATGTCCTGTTCGATGAATTTGAAATTCATTCTTCATTCTTTCAACAAAACACCGGTTTAAAAATTGCGGAGATTTCCGAAAGAGAAAACTTAGATACAGTTAAGGTCTTCTTTGATTTAGATCAAACGATGAATTTGCTTCGAAACGACGCCTTCAGCCAAAATTTGACACTGAGGTTTATTTCAAAAGAGCCCGGTACGTTTTCTTTATTCCAAAGGTACAATGGTGGAATCGGAATCTCAGGAGACGGAGATTTCTGTGACATTGAAAAACCTGATTTTGCTTCAGCGTGGCGTGCGCTAGATATGAGTTATGATATCGTCGACTTACATAAATATACAGAAGAGGAACAGCAGTGGAGTCCTAATATGTCCATCGAAGACTTTAAGGAACTTGTTCTAAATGAGTGTGGTGATTATCATTACTCATTTGTCGAATACATCCAAACAGAAGAGCAGATGCAATCGTTTTGCCTCGTAGAAAATATAACACTTAAAGTCATTTTTTCACCCAATGACGGAGGTGATATAATAACGAAATATCTCGTATTCGTGCTCGCCAACAGCTGTTAATGCATAAAAAAACCCGCGCCACTGGCGCGGGTTTTGGAGCCCCGAAGGGAATCAAACACAAGTCCATTCAACATGTCGCAAGTCCTCGCCCAAGGGCTGTGGGTTTTGCTCCGTAGTTTCTGGACTTGTTATAAATAAAAACAGGCGCAAATTGCGCCTGTTTATGTGACCCCGCCAGGAATCGAACCTGGATCCTAGGCTCCGGAAACCCATGTAATATCCATTATACTACGGGGCCAATACTTACCCAATGATCGCGCCGCTGTCTGCACCGCCTTCCGGACTCATCAAGCGAAGTTTGCCGTCGCCATCTTCTGCCATGAGCAGCATGCCTTGGCTTTCAACGCCGCGGATTTTGCGTGGAGGCAGGTTCATGAGGACCGTTACCTTTTTACCCACCATTTCTTCTGGTGAGAAGTGTTCTGCGATGCCGCTGACGATGGTGCGTTGGTCTAGGCCGGTATCGACCAAGAATTTTAGGAGGCGGTCTGCTTTAGGGACACGCTCAGCTTCGAGGATGGTGCCTACGCGGAGGTCCATAGCCATGAATTGGTCAAATGAAATATCTTCTTTCTGTGGCATATGCTTAATGCTTTCTGTTGTCGTTTGTGGTGCGTTTGCTGCCGCGGCCGCTTCTAGTTTTTGACGCTGTGCTTCCATCTGCTCGTCCTCAATTTTTGAGAACAATAAGGTGCTTTCGCCTAGCTGTGTACCACCAGGAATGATGGTTTCTTCGTTGGCATATTCCCAGCGGAATCCTTCGGATAAACCGAGCATGTTGCGCAGTTTAGCCGCAGTAGAAGGCAAGAACGGTTCGAAGACTATGGCAGCGGCACCCATGATTTGGGTGGCAACGAAAAGTGCTACACCTGCGCGCTCCGGATCTTGCTTGTACACCTTCCAAGGTTCTTGTTCTTGGAGGTATTTATTTCCAAGGCGAGCGACATTCATCGCTTCATTCAAGGCCTCACGGAACTTGAAGGCTTCGATGGATTTAGCGATGCGACGGCCGTATTGGGTCATCGCAGCCAGCGCTTCGCGATCGGCATCGGTCAACACATTGGGTTGTTGGACTACGCCCCCAAAATATTTGTGGGTGAGGACCATCACACGGTTGACGAAGTTACCGAGGCCTGCGACTAGTTCGCTGTTGTTGCGCTGCTGGAAATCGGCCCATGTAAAATCATTGTCCTTGGTCTCCGGCATCGTAGCCGTCAAGGCGTAGCGCAAGACATCTTGCTGGCCCGGGAAATCCTGAAGGTATTCATGCAGCCAAACGGCCCAATTCTTTGAGGTGCTCAGCTTACGTCCCTCAAGGTTGAGGAATTCGTTCGCAGGTACTTGTGTCGGCAAGGCATATTCACCGTGCTGCTGCAACATGGCAGGGAAAATGATACAGTGGAAAACGATATTGTCTTTTCCAATAAAGTGTACGATCTCTGCGTTGTCGCCTTTCCAATACTCTTCCCAATCGTTGGGCAAGAGTTCTTGGGTGGAGCTTATGTAGCCAATGGGCGCATCAAACCACACATACATGACTTTTCCTTCGGCGCCTTCGACTGGAACGGGTACCCCCCAATCCAAATCGCGGGTCATGGCACGCGGCTGCAGACCGTCGCCTGCATTGAGCCAGCTCATGCATTGTCCCATCACATTCGGCTTCCAGCCTTCGCGGCTCTCTAAAAAGGCACGTAGGTCTTCCGAGAGTTCGTCCAAAGGCAAGAACCAGTTGGTGGTATTACGCAACTCTGGGGTGGCGCCGCTAAGCGTTGATTTTGGTTGAATCAGATCCGTCGCGTTCAATGAGGTGCCACAAGATTCACATTGGTCGCCATAGGCATCTGCCGCATGACATTTAGGGCATTCGCCGGTGATGTAGCGGTCAGCAAGGAATTGGCCCGCTTCCGGATCAAAGTATTGCTGCGTTTCCTTCGCGACCAAGGCACCTTTATCCATCAAGGTTTTGAAGAACTCTTGAGCGTTTTTGTGGTGTTGAGGACTTGAGGTGCGGCTATAGTGGTCAAAGCTGATTCCAAATTCTTCGAATGCGCCTTTCATCATCGCGTTGTAGCGGTCCACCACATCCTGCGGGGTGATGCCCTCCTTCTTCGCTTTGATAGTAATAGGCACCCCGTGTTCATCGGAGCCACAGACGAACTTCACATCACGGCCCCGCATTCGTAGATACCTCACATAGATATCCGACGGCAGGTAACACCCCGCAAGGTGCCCGATGTGTATAGGACCATTGGCGTACGGCAAGGCCGCAGTCACCATGATTTTTTTGTTCGTACTCATTCCTTTTTGATAACGTTTAAACGATACCGCGAAGATAATGCGCATTTATTGGGTATTTTTCGGGTAATGAAACAATCCACACCACATTTCCTAACCCCTGGAGATACCATAGGCATTAGCGCTACCGCTAGATTTGCCCGTCCCGAAATGATCGAAACGGCAAAGTCCGTTTTGGAAGGCGCGGGCTTCAAGGTCTATTACGAACCGGGCATTCTCAGCCAACACCACCAGCTGGCCGGCACCATTGAGGAGCGAGTGGCCCACTTCAATGCACTGGTGCACCATCCCGAGGTCAAGGCCATTTGGAATGTGCGTGGCGGTTACGGGAGTGCGGAGATTGTGGACGCGGTGGATTGGGCGGCGCTCCAGAAAAATCCGAAATGGCTTGTGGGCTTTTCAGATTTCACCACTTTTTTGTGTCACGGGGTACAACAAGGATTGGCGACCCTACATGCGCCCATGCCCATCAGTTTTGAAACGACCAAAAAAGAGGCCATCGAAGCTACGCTGAAGGTCTTGATGGGTGAAGAAGATGCACTGCATTGTGCCTTGCCTAAGGAGGTACACGGCCAAGTCATTGCCGGCAACCTCAGCGTTATATATAGCATCCTAGGCACCCCAAGTTTACCGAGCTTAAACGGCTGTGTTTTGCTGTTGGAAGACCTTGACGAATACCACTACCACTTGGATCGTATGCTTCTTGCCCTTCGCCGACGCGAGGCCTTTAAAGGGCTACAGGCTGTAGTGCTTGGCGTATTTTCTGATATACACGACCACCACATTCCGTGGGGTCCCGACGTTCGACATTCCCTGAGCAAACATTTTGAGGCCGAGGGCGTGCCCGTGTATGAACACCCCATTATTGGGCATGGAAAAGAGAATTGGCCCATTATCTTACGCGAAGTATGATCAACGTTACCTACGGCATACCCAACGAAGAAACACATCATTTGAGTTTTGAATCACTAGCAAAGGCGAGGGAAAAAGTCCTGCCCTGGCTGGAGACCAAAACCTTCTTTTTACAGGTGGAGAAACCCCTGAGCGGGTGTCGGTTACTCAAGTGGGACAATGGCACATGGGAGGTTCGTGTCGCAACCTGGGAAGAAGGCAGCGATAACAGCTTTGACCGAGTGTTCACTTCCACCCAAAGAGAGCAGGTGTTTGAGGTGATGCGAACGTACCTTCAAGAGCCAGGGCACTTTGAGGCGATGGGCCAAATTTTGAAACTTCACGAGGCTAGAAAGCAGCGCAAAGGAAGCTTTACCGAAAGACATCAGAAACGCTACGCGCAAAGGCAGCGAGTGAATCAACAAAAGACTTGGATTAACTTTTTCATCACCCTCTTAATCTTCGGTGTGTTGGCGCTCTTCTTTTACCGCCAGGTGATGACGCTGTAAAACTTTTAGTTCTCCACATTTCTTGTCTTTTCCCTTTTTAGGGGCCAATTTCTTGGGCATGTCGTCCTACAAAACATACGAGCGATTGGCCACAGAAATGCTGCTGGCAAGCGGACATCATTTGGTCGCGAAAGATTATCGGATGGGGAGATACCAAGCCGATGTGATCACCAAAAAAGACGGTGTGCTCTTCGTTGTCGAGGTCAAATACAGAAAATATGTGCCTCAAGAGGCTTGGCTTTGGGTCGAACAGAGACAAATTCAACGGCTGCTTTTCTTGGGCGCATCCTTGCTCAGTGAGCACCAATGCTCGGAAGTTGAAGTGTGGTTGGTGGGGTTCTCACCGGAATTGGACACCCCTATCCTACTTCCTTTAGATGTTAACTGAAATTTTGTGGCATTTGAATTGCAGAGGGCCTAAGCACATACCTTTGTAAAAATTACCGCATCATGCGCAATAGCCGCTCAAACTCTAGAGGACCTAAGAAAACTGAAAGCCGCAACCGCTTCTCAGACGGCCCTCGTTCGCCGCGTTTTTCAGATTCAGATCGTTCTAAAAACGAAGGCAAAAAGGATTTCAAAAGAGGTCCAGGAAACTTTAAGCGTGTCAAGCGTAAGAGCGCGGAGGAATTAGCCGGGTCGAATGATGAGATTCGCTTGAACAGATTCCTTTCTACCGCTGGTATTTGTAACCGTCGTGAAGCGGATGATTTGATCGAAGCCGGCTTGGTAGAAATCAATGGCAAGGTCGTGACCACTATGGGCTACAAAGTCAAGCCTACGGATACCGTGAAATTCAACGGCAGCCTGATCAAGAGCGAGAAGAAGAAATATTTGTTGTTGAACAAGCCCAAGGGGTTCATCACCACCGTAAACGACAACCGCGTGAAAAAGAGCGTCGACGAACTCATCGGCAATGCCACACGTGAGCGCTTGTATCCTGTAGGTACGATGGACCGTTCGATGACCGGAGTATTGCTGTTTACCAACGATGCCGATACCGCGAAAAAGCTAACCCACCCGTCTAGAGGTGCGGTTCAAATTTTGAGCGTTGTCCTAGACAAGGCCTTGGCAAAGAAAGATCTACTTGCCATTCAAAAAGGGGTAGAACTCGAAGACGGCAAAGCCTTTATTGAAGAGATACGCTATGCCAACGAAGCCAACAAACGTGAAATAGGCATTCGTGTAAATAGCGGTAAAAACAGGTTGGTACACCGCGTATTTGATTCCTTGGGGTATACCATCGAAAAATTGGACCGTATGTCCTTTGCGGGGTTGACCAAGAAAAACCTCAGCCGCGGCGAATACCGCTTGTTGGACACTAAGGAAATTGACTTCCTGAAAACCAGATAACCTTCATGAAGAGCGCGCTGAAAATATTGGCTTACCTCGCGCTCGTGCTCTTCCTTGTCCTAGCAGGGGGTGCCGGATATCTGTATTCTAATCAAGATAAAATCATTGCGGGCGGGGTTGAGAAAATCAATACTCAACTCAAGACTCCCGTCTCTGTCAGCACCATCGATCTCGATATTTTTTCGGGCTTTCCTCGCGTGCGCATCGTCTTGCACGATGTCCTTATTGAAGACCCCTTTGGAGGCGAAGCACCATTGATTAGAGCGGCCGAGGTGGGGCTTGGCATGAACGTGATTGGTGTTATTCAAGGGGAATACACCGTAGAGGAATTGGCCATAAGCTCTGGTGAAGTGCATTTGCGTCACGATAAGAGACGAGGAGATAATTGGGACCTGTTGACCAGTACAGATACTTCATCCACAGAATTGAATCTTCAGCATGTGGAAGCCAAGAAGGTGCAGTTGCATTACGACGACTACGAGGAGGATTCCTATTATGAGGCCTTCATAGCTGCTTTATCTGCATCCGGGAGCATAGGATCTTCTACCGTTTTCGACCTTCAAGCCGATCTCGAACACACTTATGTAAGCATCGACCAAAGCAAATTTTTAGTCGATGCCCCACTCAAAGGATCGGCAAATGTTCGTTTCAGTGATGACCAATGGCGGATTGAGACTGAAAGCCTCAAACTGCATACCTTCCCTGTTTCCCTCCTCCTCCACCAAGATGGAGGGCGCATCAGTGCTTCCCAAATGGATGTTCCAGCGGCCCTGGTTTATGTCCCATTGTTCGAATTACCTGAAGAAGTGGACATTAAAGCCTTGCGCGCTTCGTGGACTTGGGAGGGCACCTATGAAGATTGGGCAGTAGATTTTTCTACGGACGGCTCTTCCATGGTGTATAATGGAATCGCCGTCCCATCGGTATCCTGCACAGGACGATGGCAATGGGGGGCATTACCGGAATTACAAATAGGCACCCTCAACGTAAAGACAAAGACGGGTGAAATCAGCGGATCACTGTCCATTTCAGGTCCGAGACCTCAGCTCATCACGGAGCTTCGCGGGGGATCAAACCTCAGTGAACTCTTTGATTTTGTCGAAACAGATATTCTGGTAGACCCCATGGGGTTTTGGCAGGGGCAAGACCTCGTGATCAAGCAAGCCTTCCGCTCTTGGGACGATCTTACCCCGTACGGCAATCCACTCTTTGAAGGTAAGATTCAGTTGACCGAAGGCTCCTTCGGATTGGCACAGAGTAATATCGTGTTTGACAAAGTGGAGGCTGAACTCAGTGCAGATGGCCGCCATGTTGCGGTGGAGCGCTGTTTCTTGAAAAGCGAAGAAAATACTGCCGTGGTTCAAGGAATGATTTACCACGCGCTCGAGCCTAATGGATACCCCATGGTAGAACTACGCTTGGAAAGTCCGACCATCGATATCGATCCCCTACTGTTTTGGGAATTTGAGGATTCCCCGGAGGACGTAGATGAAGAAACGACCTTTGATTACAGCGTGGGACTGTTCATCGACCACGTGAACCTAGGAGATTTTAACGGCACAAACTTGCGCGGGAAGGTGTTCAACCGTGGGGCCATGATGTTGGGCAATGATATGCGTATTGAAGGGTGTGATGGCACGCTCGCAGGGAATTGGACCCTAAGCGAAATAGGCACAGATAATGTGTTCAGGGCAGATGCGAAGGCCGATGGCATACAACTTGACCAATTATTGGCCAGCTTCAACAGCTTTGACATTGAAGACCTCGACGCCTCCAACCTCCTTGGGGAAGCGAATGTAGAAGCCACTATTTCTCTGACCTTCGACGAGGAATGGGAACAAATTGCCAACAAAACATTGGTGGAAGGGCGTGGGGAAATACGCAATGGTACCCTGCAGAACTATGCACCATTGCAGGAACTAAGTGCCTTCATTGATCAAGGCGAGCTCCAGCGCATTGATTTCCCTTATTTGAACTCTGAATTCCGAGTGCACGGCGATACCCTACAATTGCCTGAGACTAAGGTGGAGAACAGTGCCTTGAATTTATGGGTGAACGGTTGGCAAAATTTGGAGACCGATGATATCCGCTACAGCGTTCGACTGGGATTAAAGGATTTGGCCCTTAGAGGTAAAAACTCCAACCGCGATTTAGGGAATTGGATCTCAGAAGCGGAAAACGAAAACCAGCCGTATATCCGCTTGATCGTCGGTTGTAACCTCGACGATGTTTGCATCAGCTTGGACAAGGCGCGCATTTCTCAGAGTTTCAAAGAGACTCTAAAGCAGGAAAAGCAAGATTTGCTGGACATCTTCAAGCCTACTCCTAAGGAAGAAAAGAAACCGTTCCAAGAAACCCCATCTTCTGGGACCTTCGACTTAGTGTGGCCGGAAGATAGCCTTAACGCATCGCCAAGAATGCGTTTCTAAAGTCCTTGCTCGTGCTCGGCAAAAAGCTGATCCAACGTTTGCTGTGATAATGGATGGTACGACGGGCGTGCCTTCGCATAAATCTCTTTCGCCCAAGCCTGACGCTTTTCATCCCCCTCGAGCATGCTTGCATACATCGGAACAATAAACTTGCGACGGCCCACAGTGGTCAAGAAGGATTCTACCTTCTCTTCATACACCTTAGGGTCAAAACCTTCAAAATCTGTCTTCAAAATGGCCGTGTACCATGCGGCTACAATCTCTGGGTTTGGACTTCCAGTAAATCCATAATTCGCATCGGCCAATCTATAATGGCCCACAGTAGCACCACCGGCTTCCAATACTCTGATGTAGCGCAACCACTCGTGAGTGGTCCATCGAATCGTCACGTCCTGCTCGAGGTAGACCATGGACTTCGCATCAGGATCTTCAGGGCTCACCCCAAGCAACATCTTGACGCCTTCATCCACGATGTAAAATCTGTTCGAGGCTGGGAACGGACAGTTGGCAGGCAATCCCTTGCCATACACCCATTCTTCCACGCCCACGGCATTCCACTCTTCCCCAGTCATCAACCCCGCCAATTCCTGCAGAAACTCCTCCGTAACGCGCGTCTTAAACTTGTACGTATCGAAATACCCCTTTAAGAAGGCATCCCAACGCTCACGACCGACCGTTTGCTCACAGAGTTTCAAAAAGTGGAACCCTTTATCATACGCAATGGCCGTCACGGCATCGTCCGGATTGCGTCCTTCAAGATTTTGCTTCAGCCTTGTCGCATCAGTATCTTCCTCTAGCATCACGGCCAGCTCGCGTTGCAAATCATCGTAACTCAAGGCTTCCAACATATCCGCAAAGTCCGGCCCGTACACCGCATCCATAATGCGCATTTCAAAATACACCGTGAACCCTTCGTTGAGCCAGAAGTCGTTCCAGGTCGCATTGGTCACCAAATTACCGCTCCAGCTGTGTGCCAATTCATGAGCAATCAAGCTTGTCAAGCTCATATCTCCCACGATTACGGTGGGCGTCAAAAAGGTCAATCGCGGATTCTCCATCCCGCCAAAAGGGAACGACGGCGGCAATACTAGCATATCGTAGCGTCCCCAGTAATACGGACCATAGAGATACTCCGCACGTGAGATCATATCTTCAGTTTGGCTGAACTCAAAGGCCGCATTGCGCACCATTTCTGGCTCGGCATAAACCCCAGAACGCTCGCCTAGTTCTATGAAGGCCAAATCACCCGCACCCAAGGCCAAAAGGTAGCTCGGAATAGGCTGTGGCATTGAAAACTCATATACACCGTCCTCAGATTTCTGTGTAGGATTCGACGCGCTCATCAGCGCCAGCATGCCCTTAGGCACCTTGACCTTTGCAGAGTAGGTAAATCTCACTCCTGGACGGTCCTGACAGGGCACCCAAGTACGCGCCAAAATAGCTTGACTTTGGGTAAACAAGAAGGGCATGCGCTTTCCTTGGGTCAGCTCCGCAGGATACCACTGTAGCGCTTCAGATTCAGCCGAAGTCTCGTAGGTAATGGCCACCTCTTTAGAATCTGGGCCTAAATCATAAACCACAAGTGCCGACCCTAAGAGCTCGTCGTCGTATTCCAAATCCCAAACTGCCTCCTGACCGTCAAGGGTAACCTTAGAAATATTGAGGTCCTTCACGTCAAAAATGACTTCAGGGCCGTGCTGTTCGGCTAAGGTCCAGGTCGCCGTTGCCATGATCACCTCATTCTCAAAATCAACCACCGCATCCCAGTTCAAATGCACCACCTTACTTTCCTCTTCCGAATAGCTATGTGGATCATCAAACAATTCAGCGCGCACGCTGGTATCGCCATAAAAAACAGTCTCCGCAACAGGTGCCGGAGCCTCATTGGTGTTTTGACAATTCGTCAATACGCCAACGGCAAAAACTGAAGCTACAAGGAGGGTGAAATTTCGATTCATAATGTGTACTTTTCGAGCAGTGAATATACCGCAGATGAATCAAAAACCCGGTTTACTGACCCGACTAGTTGTGAGCTCCTTGGCCGTTTTCGTGGCCGATTGGCTGCTGCCCGGCGTCACCATCGACTCCTTCAGCACGGCCATTGGTGTGGCCATCGTACTTGGCATCTTAAACGCTACCCTAAAACCATTGTTGATCATCATCACCATCCCGCTGACTTTCCTCTCCTTGGGATTGTTCCTTTTGATCATCAACGCCATCATCATCGGCGTCGCGGATCAATGGGTCGACGGCATGCATGTAAGCAGTACTTGGACCGCAATCCTATTCAGCTTTTTGATCTCCACGATCAGTTCCTGGATGTATAAATGGGGAGAAGGGCGCTAATCCAGCACCTTCGTATTCCATTGGGCTTTGATCCCGAATGTTTTAGTGGCCAATTCCATGAAGCTCGGCGTCTTATCGCTCAAATAGAACGTCGTCTCCACCTCAGCATCCGCCGAGGACGACCCGCATTCCACTGCCACAGCTTCCGCCACGAGCGCGGGGGCATCTATCCAATCCACTCCCTCCAACAAGGCCGCTGCTGCCTGTTCCAACAACGGATAATGCGTACAACCCGGCACCAAGGCCTGCACCCCGTCCAATACCTTATCGTCCAAATAGTGTTTCAAGACTTGGGTTTCAATACCCGTGCCCAAAAACCCGTCTTCAATCAAAGGGACCAACAAAGGGGTAGCCAAGGCACATAACTCTACCGAGGGATTTAGCGCAGCTAATTTCGTCGGGTAGGCACCACTCCTAACCGTAGCACGCGTCCCCAACAGTCCCACCTTCTCATGCGGTCCGGATGCGAGCGCCGCTACAACCGGGTCGATGACATTGATGAACACCAGCCCCGGGAACTCCGCCTCAAGCACCTTCCCCGCCGCGGCGCTCGCACTATTACAAGCAACGACGATCAGGTCACAACCTTCCGAGGCTAGAAAGGAAACTATTTTGGTGCTATAGGAGATGATGGCCGCATCGCTCTTGTCCCCGTAGGGCAAGTGGAGTGTATCGCCATAATAGATTTTCGGCACGCCTGGCAAGCGCTGTTCTAGGGCTTGAAGTACGGTCAACCCGCCCAAACCACTATCAAACAATCCTATTTTTTGAATGCCTTTCATCGGAGCCAAAATACGACATAAAAAAACCCCTACGGCTCATTGCTGTAGGGGTCCTAATATTTTATCGCGTCGGGAATTATTTGATGCCCAACTCTGCTTTAACCAATGGCATTACATCGTCGCCACCGTCCAAGTAAATCACGATTGCCTTTGATGGAGAAGCATCCAAGATGTATGCGAAGCCATTATCTTCTGCCACCTTGTTTACTGCGTTTTGAGCCTTCTCAATAATTGGAAGCATCAAATCCATCTGCTTGCGCTGCAATTCTTGCTGTGCGCTCTGGTTGAACGCCATCATGCGTTGCTCCATCGCTTGCAATTCCTCACCTTCCTTTTGAAGACGCAACTGTGTCCAAGTACCTTGGTTTGCCTGTGCATTCTGCAATTTAGTATTGTACTCTTGCTGCATTTCAGTAAGATCACCTTCCAACTGCTCTGCGTACTTCTGAATCTCAGCTTCTGCGGTGCTTGTCTCAGGCATGATAGCCAACAACTCATCTACGTTGATGTGACCTACTTTTTGCTGCGCCGTAGCGGTTCCAGCAAGGCCGAGAGTCAAGGCAAGTGCGAATATTACTCTTTTCATTGTTTTTAATTTATCGCTTTAAACTATTTAAAACTTCGTCACTGTAGTCTTTCTCCTTTTCTACGAAGAGAACACCACTGTCCGCGCTTTTGTCCAAAATTAGGTCTAATTTCCTTTTGGTCGCTAATGCCTGGACGGCTCCGAAGACTTTATCTTGAATGGGTTGAACAAGCTGGGCACGCTTGGTAAAAAGCTCGCCTTCCGGTCCGAAATATTTTTGCTGCAGGGCGATGACCTCTGCCTCTTTGTCTTGAATGGCTTTTTCACGTTGGGCCAATTTATCTGGCGACAACAAAATGCGCTCTGCCGCGAGGGCATCCTTCAAACTTTGCAACTCACTCTGAAGCGCACTCACCTCTCCTGCCCACTGCTCACTGAGCTTGTTGAGCTGGCTTTTGGCCTGCTCGTATTCTGGCATGTTCGCGAGGATGTATTCCGTATCCACCACGCCATAGCGCTGTGCCATGGTAGGCACGCTGAGAAGGGTGGCGATGATGATATGGAAAAGGCGAAGCTTCATTGCAGTGAAGGTAGTTGAATTAGAACTGTTGGCCAATGATGAAGTGCGTTTGCCATCCGCTGGCTGCTGCACCGTTCGGCATAGGATCGAAGCCATAGGCAACATCCACTCCCATCAAACCAAACATAGGCATGAAGATGCGCAAACCAACTCCAGCACTACGCTTCAAGTTAAACGCACGGTAGTCCCAGAAATTGTCGTAGTTATTTCCTCCTTCCAAGAACGCCAATGGGAATACCTGAGCCGACGGGTTGTTGGCGAGGATGTATCGGAATTCAAGGATGTATTTGTTGTACAACGCACCACCTCCTGCTGGGGTAATGGAGTTGTTTTGGTACCCGCGCAGACCGATGATTTCGCGGCCGTCGATGACGAAATTGGCCAATCCATCACCTCCAACATAGAAGCGTTCGAACGGCGGCAAGCCCAAATCTTTGTTGTACGAACCAAGGTATCCAAACTCCCCGTGGGTGCGGATGACGAACTTAGAGGTGATCGGCGCAAACCAATCTGCGTTCAACTTCCATTTGTGGTATTCCACCAATCTGAAGCGCTCCTCGCTGCTCAAGCTCTTGTAATCAATGTCCTTATTGAACATGCTGAACGGCGGGGTCAATTCCGCTGCGAAGCTCAACTGTGAACCGCGCGTTGGGAAGATCGGCACGTCGGTGTTGTTTCGTCCCAAGGTAAACTTGTAGTTCACGTTGTTGGAGATCCCTTTGTTGTAGTTCAAGAACCCAGTAGGGAAGTTGTCCAAATTAAAGCGACGGAATTCCAAACCTTGGTATAGGGTGAAGTAATCATCCGGCCACTTCAAGCGCTGCCCTAGTCCGAAGTTTACCCCGGTAATGTACAGGCTCTGGCGGTTCGGGTCGTTCGCGCGCACCCCGTTGCTTTGAACGTTGTGGTAAATGGTGGCTGTGAAGCTGTTTGGTTTCTTACCACCCAACCACGGCTCGGTGAACGAGGCGTTGTAGCTCTGGAAGTACAAACCGTTCGATTGCGCACGCAAGTTGATGCTTTGTCCATCACCCGTCGGTAATGGCTGCCAAGCGCGTTTGTTGTTGATGTTGCGCGCAGAGAAGTTGTTGAAGTTCAACCCAAAGGTCCCTACCACTCGGCCGGCACCCCAACCTCCTTGTAATTCAAGCTGAGAGGTCGAACGCTCCACTACGGTGTATTCCAGATCCACCGTACCCGTCTGCGGATCTGGTACTGGATTCACGCCGATCTGAGTTTGATCGAAGTAGCCTAGCTGGGCCAATTCTCGAATGGTACGCTGAATCATCGCTTTAGAGAACAAATCACCCGGCTTGGTGCGAACCTCGCGGTAGATCACGTGGTCGTTCGTACGCTCATTCCCGGTAATGCTCACCTTGCGGATTGTGGCCTGACGGCCCTCTTGAATTCTAATCTCAATATCGATGGTATCGTTCTGTACGTTCTTCTCGATAGGCACCACTTGTGAGAAGAGGTAACCATTATTCAAGTAAATCGACGCTACATCATTGCCGTTCGGATCGAAGCTCACGCGTTCGTTCAAATGCTGGCTGTCGTAGATATCGCCTCTGTTGATTTTCAAGATGCTCTTGAGGATAGGCGTATCGTACTTCGTGTTTCCTACGAAGGTGATGTCCCCAAAATAGAACTTACGTCCTTCTTCTACGGTGATTTCAACATTGACCAGCTCGCCGTCGAGGGCATAGGAAGTATCTGATACCACGCGGGCATCGCGGTACCCTAGGCTGTTGTATTTGGTCACGATGGCCTTGAGGTCTTCGCGGTATTCTTTCTTGCGGAGCTTCGACACCTTGAAGATGGCCTTGCCTTTCATTTTGGTGTTTTTCATCGCTTTGAGCAGCACTTTGTCGCTTACCGCTTCGTTGCCGTGGAATACGATTTCGTTGATCTTCACGCGCTCGCCTGGGTTCACTCGGAAACCGAGGATAACGGCATGGTTGAAGTTTGTGTCGACATCTTGAACGATATCAACGCTGGCATTGAGGTAGCCTTTTTCGCGGAAGTATTGCTCAATCTTGTTGTTGCTCATCACGAGCAAGTTGTCGTTCACGACTTTTCCGGCACGTAGGCCCAATTCTTCACGCAGGTCGTCTTTCCATGACTTCTTTACCCCAACGATGTAGTATTTGCTCAGCTT
The DNA here is from genome assembly GCA_937942085.1 of uncultured Flavobacteriales bacterium. Taxonomy (GTDB): domain Bacteria; phylum Bacteroidota; class Bacteroidia; order Flavobacteriales; family Schleiferiaceae; genus UBA10364. The sequence goes on along the minus strand of CALDGA010000201.1, from coordinate 20,893 downwards.
TGGAAGTTCCTTCAGATAGATGTCCAAGAACACCTTGTTTCCAGTTTTGTTGGTCACGCGGAAGGTGATGTCCTCGAAAAGCTGTTGACGCCACAGCGTACGAATGGCCTCAGAAATGGCAGGGTCTGGAAACTGAATCTGATCGCCTACGCGAATGTTTGTCAACATGATCACGACATTAGGATCCAAATCCTTGGTTCCACTGACGGTAATACCGCCTACTTCGTAATCAATGCCAGGTATCAAATTGAAATCTCCCGTCGTGACGATTTGTCCACGAGAAATCAGTGCTGAACACACTAGAAATAAGGCCCAAAGGGTACGCTTCATGCTGTTACTTGTCCGTTAGTTGTTCAGAGGTCTGACCAAATCTGCGCTCTCTTTTTTGGTAGGCAGCAATGGCATCGTATAACCCCTGTGCATCAAAGTCCGGCCAAAGGATGGGTGTAAAATACAACTCCGCATAGGCTAACTGCCAAAGCAAGTAGTTGCTGATGCGCTGTTCTCCACTGGTACGAATCATAAGATCCGGACTGGGCATGCCCGCTGTGAAGAGTGAGTTCTCAATATGTGCTTCTGAAATGTCCTCTGGAGCTAATGCCCCGTTGGCCACCTCAGTGGCAATTTTGCGAACCGCTTGCACCATTTCATCCTGAGAGCCGTAACTCAAAGCAAGCGTCAAAGTTAACCCATCATTCTTGGATGTAGCCGTTATGACTGACATTAACTTTTTATTTGCTTTTTCCGGCAAGGAATCCACGTTTCCAATGGCGTTGAGACGCACATTATTATCCATTAACGTGGGCAATTCTTTCTCCAAAGCCGTCATCAAAATATTCATTAATGCATCGACTTCGGCCTTCGGGCGATTCCAATTTTCCGTGGAAAACGCATAGACGGTCAAAAAGCCCAATCCTAATTCTGCTGCGGCTGTGGTGATCTTTCGTAACGCTTCAACACCTACTTCATGGCCGCGCACTCGGGTCATGAAGCCTTGTTGCTTGGCCCAGCGACCGTTGCCGTCCATGATCACCGCAATGTGTTGCGGGATGTGGTCCGGATCGAGGCCTGCTTTCAGGCGATTATTTCGAAAAATGTTAGAATCCACTACAGCGCTCATCTCTGGGGCTCAGGTTATAAAAAATGGTTAGTCCGGCAAAAATAGCCCAATCCTTTGACTCAGCATTGCCTCGAGCCAATCCACTTTGGTAAGGCACGTTTCCAGGATTTGAAAAATACGCGGCCAATTCGCTGCGCTCCTCTGCTAAATCCTGTGCATCGACGTAATCGCCGCTGGTATCGTCCAAATAATCGGACCCGTACGAACGCCATCCCACCTCAGCCGTCATGCTCCAATCACGCGCCAAACTGCGACGGTAACCGAAGCCCATGGGCACCGTAAGCGTGGTCGTTCCGTAGAACAGTTGGTCGTTCAAGTCGGTTTGTTGGCCCTCTGTGCCCAGCGGACGCAAGTCGTGCCACTCCCCTTCAAACTCGCCTTGAGGGTTGTATTGAGTAAGCCCAATTCCTGTAAACAGGTAGAAAGATTGGTTGAATTTGGTTCCCGTACCGTACGGCCAATAGTTGAATTCCGTCATGTAAGAAATCTCCGAGATCTCCGTACGGAAGGCCAAGTCCCTGTCCTGCTTCCAATCGTCTTTCGCCCAAGCATCCATGCCACTGAGGTAGCCGCGAGTATAGTTTAGGCGGGTCGACCAGTGCCAATTGAATTGGCGGCGGAGGGTGATTTGACCGGCGGGTTGGTTCGGGGTGAATCCGTACGCACCTTGAGCTGCAGTGCCCACTGCGCCCACATCGCCGTGGAATAGAGTACCTGAGCCGCCGAGGCCGAGCTCATAGAATTGGCCCAGCATAGAAGTGCTCAAGCCAAGAAAAGCCGCAAGGAAAAGGGTACGTAATTTCATTTAGTTTCTGTGGTCCAATCCCCAGCTGAGCTTGTTGCGAAGCGTCGACGGGAAATCTTGCATTTCAGTTTGCACCAAGGCGATTCTAAAATCAGCCTTTTGCACGAAGAGTTCGGTTTCTGTATCGAAGCTGTGCATACGGCTGTCCAACGATGCTAAAAACTCGTTTTCACGACTCTCCACGCGCAGGCGCATAGTGTTGTTGTCGGAAATAACGAAGGGACGCATGGTTAAATTGTGCGGTGCAATGGGTGTAAGGACAAAGTTTTCGCTGTTCGGCATGATGATCGGACCGCCACAGCTCAAACTGTAGCCCGTGGAACCCGTAGGCGTGCTGATGATCAAACCGTCGGCCCAGTAGCTGTTCAAATACGCGCCATTCAGGTAGGTATGCACCGTAATCATGCTCGTAGTTTCCTTGCGCGCAATGGTAATTTCATTCAGGGCGAAGTTTGGCTTCATCACATGAGTGGACGAGCTGCGCGCCTGAAGAAGGCTACGGAAATCGAGTTGGAATCTACCCGTGAACAAGGCGTCAAGGGAGGTAATAATATTGCTTTTGGCCACATTCGCCAAGAATCCCAATCGGCCCATGTTGATGCCGAGAATAGGAATGTCCTTGCTTTGAATGAGTACCGTGGCTTCGAGGATAGTACCGTCACCGCCTAGTGAGATGAGGAAATGTGGATCAAATTGGGCCAATTCTTCCTCGTCGGCATAAGTAGAGAATTGGACCTCCTTGAACTCCTCCTTGATAATTTCATCGCACGCCGGGCGTAAGGTGTGGTACACAGAAAACTCCACTCCTTCTTCCACGAGCTTCTCCAGCACCACCTCCACATAGGGAAGGTTAGTGGGCTTGGGGGCGCGACCGAACAATGCAATTCTCATCAGTACTTCAAATAATTCATCAGATGGTCATACCGTTGCTGGTAATCTTCATCAAAGTTCTTGTCCCCAAAGATACTGCCTATTTCGTAGCCGTAGCGCTGGAGGGATTGGGCAATGGGACCGCTGTGTTCTACATTGATTTTTAACGTGATTTCGATATCCGATGCCGCTTTGCCGTGGGTCAACCAAGTGGCCAATACCTTGGCGTCGTTTTGCTCGACAACGCTCGCAATTTCTGCCAAACTGTAGGTAGAAATCGGCGCGAACAACACCATCACAGCCCCGGGCTGGGACAAGGCCGGCGTGCCGCGGAAGAATTCCAGTACATCCGTCAGCAAGTGAGCCCCTTCATAGAGCCCTTCCGCATTGACGATGGGGATGATGGTGATGCGGTCACGCGTGCACACATCCATGACTACGAAAGCATGGGATTTAGGCAATACGCTCGGCGCAAAGGCGGGGTTGAGCACCGTTTGTACCTGGGCGCGGTCATCCGCTGCAGCCAATAGTGCATCCTCGCTGATCAAACCCAAATACGTTCCTCCGGCGTCCACCAAAGGCAGGTGGGCTAGCTTCCATTCTTCCATGTGGTCCAAGGCCTCAACAATACTGTCCGAAGGGCGCAGTGGACTAATGGGTTCGGTATGTATGGATTCTTGCAACATTCTTACACAAACATAGGTCTTTTCTTTAGTTTTGCACCCATGAACAATCACACAAAACTGAGCGTCAACATCAATAAAGTCGCGACTTTGCGCAATGCACGAGGGGGCGATGTGCCCAACGTGTTGCAGGTGGCATTAGATTGTGAGCGCTTCGGTGCGGAAGGCATCACCGTACACCCTCGCCCAGACCAACGTCATATTCGGTATAGCGACGTAGCGGAATTGGCCCCAGCAATTACCACCGAATTTAATATCGAGGGCTACCCCAATATGGAATTCATGGACCTGGTTCTTGCCCATAAACCGGCGCAAGTCACCCTTGTTCCTGATCCACCAGGAGTACTGACCTCCAATGCCGGTTGGCATACCATTGCCCACAAGGATTTTTTGACCGAGGTGATCCAAACCTTTAAAAATGCAGGCATTCGAACCTCTATTTTTATTGAAACCGACCGGACCTTGATCGAGGCTGCAAAGGCCATTGGCACAGACCGCATTGAGCTGTACACGGAATCCTATGCCGTGCAATATTCGAAAAACCGTGAGGCTGCTGTGGCACCCTTTGTGGACAGTGCCGCCTTCGCCAAGAGCATCGGCCTTGGCGTGAATGCGGGTCACGACCTCAGCTTAGAGAATTTGGCCTATTTTGGACAACAGTTACACGGGAATCTCGACGAAGTGAGCATAGGTCATGCCTTGATTTCTGATGCCCTTTATTTGGGATTGCACAATACCATTCAACAATACTTGAATTGCTTGAACCCGACGGCATGGAAGTAACCCCATTGTTTTCGAAAATCTACGGTGAAGGAGCGCCCTTGATCATCTTGCACGGCTTGTTCGGCATGGGAGATAATTGGGCCACACACGCCAAGCACTGGGCCAATCTTGGGTGGCAGGTGCATGCCGTAGATGCGAGAAACCACGGGCGCAGCCCACATATGGCCGAGCACAACTACGACCTGATGGCCGCCGACCTAGAAGCCTATTTAGACCAACACAATATTGAAAGCGCCGTGCTCTTGGGACACAGCATGGGTGGAAAAACGGCCATGCACTTTGCAGTATCTCGACCTGCACGCGTTCGGGCCCTCATCGTGGTAGATATCGCCCCAAAGGCGTACCCGGTGCACCATCAAGGCTACATCGATGCCATGAAATCCATCGATTTTGCCAAGGTAGAAAAGCGTTCAGACGCGGAAGCACAACTCTCCCGCACCGTTTCGAACGCAGGCATTCGTCAGTTCTTCTTAAAGAGCATGTACCGAACGGATAAGAATTCCTTCACCTTCAGATTTAACCTCGATGCCCTAGAAGCTCAGATTGCCTTTGTCGGCGAACCCCTAGAATTTGGGTATTACGACCAACCCACCCTGTTCGTCGCGGGAGGCATGAGCGGCTATATTGAGCCGGCCGATCACGACCATATCTACGATTTGTTCCCTCAGGCAGAGATCAAGACCATTGCCGATGCCGGTCACTGGGTGCACGCGGAAGCGCGCGAAGCATTTTCAGAGATGATTGAAGCGTTCCTAGGCGAACTTTAATAGTCCATCACGCTTTTTAAGGTCATTCGCAGTTCGGTCCAATTTCCTTTTGGAGCCACCAACGTCTCCGGGTGTTCCGGGCGACCTAAGAACTTCCAAGCTCCGTTGCTAAAACCATAACGCTCCGTGGGCTGACCAAAGATGCCCATGTCCAACTCCCCGTTTTCATTGGCGTCCTCATATATGACCACCCCGAACTTATCCGTTAGTGCTACGGGAATAACCACAGGAGTGTTGGCATCCTTCAAAGGCACAAAATCTGCTTTAATGCGGGTTCCGGAAGGATCTATGATGTCGTAAGCTAAGGTGGTCGGATAACTATCTGCTCCGCTCACCCAAAGTTTGATGCCGCGATCTTGAGCGCTCAACGAGCCACTCAACAGGCACAAGAAAAATACAATGGAAACAACCTTAGTCATAATCAGCTTCAACACCTCTGCGACCCAATAGTTCGCCGTTGATCTTCAAAGAATCCAATACGGCTTCGTAAATAGGGATGAAAATATCAGGGTGTGAGCTATAAAAAGCGAAGCTCTCTTTGAACTGCTGTTCGGTGATCTGGTGTTTCTGGTAAATCTTCGCGTAGTAATCTTCAATGCCGTTGGTATCCCCAAGGATCAAAGCACCGTTACGCGCCCCTTCCACCACATGCACATCGACCATAATGGGGATCATGGCCTTTGAAGAAAGTACCGTGGAAGGTATTTGCACTTCAGGCCTGCCGCAGGAACCCATTCCTACCAACAATCCCAAGCCCACAAATAGCTTCCAAGCTTTCATTTACCTATTGAATTTTAAGCGCGATCCTTTCACAGAACCGTCGATCTGTCCATCTCTATAAACGAGGTGACCGCCCACAAACGTATGCGTCACTCGGCTTTTAAACAGCGTGCCTTCAAACGGCGACCAGCCACATTTGTAGAGAATATTGTCTTTGTTCACGCTCCACGGACGGTTTGGATCCACCAAAACCAAATCAGCATGATACCCTTCGCGCAAGAAGCCGCGGTCTTCCATGCGGAACAGAATGGCCGGGTTGTGACACATTTTCTGAACCAAAGTTTCCATGTCCATCACCCCGTCGTGTACCTTCTGCATCATGGCCGGTAGTGCATGTTGCACCAACGGGCCACCCGAAGGGGCGTTCAAATATGTATTGGCCTTTTCCTCCTTCGTATGCGGCGCGTGATCTGTCGCAATAACATCAATGCAATCGTCGAGCAGTGCCTTCCACAGTAGGTCGCGGTCCTTGGCTGTCTTCACCGCCGGGTTCCACTTGATCAAGCTGCCCTTTTTATCGTATTGGCTGTCGTCGAACCACAAGTGGTGCACACAAACTTCGGCCGTAATGCGCTTCTCTGCCAATGGCTTTTTGTTCGAGAACAACTTCGTCTCTACCCCGGTAGAGATATGGAATACGTGCAAACGGCTGTTGTATTTCTTGGCCATTTCCACGGCAGTAGTGGAGCTGAGCAAACACGCTTTTTCGCTGCGAATTTTTGGGTGCATGCTCATCGGAATATCCTCGCCGTATTGCGCCTTCGCCGCCTCAAGATTCGCCTTGATCGTCGCTTCGTCCTCGCAATGGGTGATGAGTTGATGGTCTAATTGGAAAATTCCCTCCAACGTCTTCTGAGCATCCACCAACATATTTCCTGTGGAAGACCCCATGAAGATTTTAATCCCCGCCACATCTGTTTTGGATACGCGTTTGAGTTCTTCGAGGTTGTCGTTGGTCGCTCCCATATTGAAGCTGTAGTTTGCCAAACTCACCTCTGCCGCACGGCTGTATTTTTTCTCTAACTCCTCAATAGTGGTTGCCGCAGGCTTGGTATTGGGCTGCTCCATGTACGAGGTGATGCCACCGGCCACCGCTGCAGCACTTTCTGAGGCGATATCACCCTTGTGTGTTAATCCAGGCTCACGGAAGTGTACCTGATCGTCGATCACACCAGGGATCAAAAATTTACCTTCCGCATCAATAACTTTCACATTGGCATTCTTCGGACCAATGCTCGTATCAATTTTGGCAATGCGACCGTTTTCAACGAGGAGGTCCCCTTCAAGGATTTCTCCCTCATTGACCATTCGTGCATTTTTAATGAGGTAGGATTTTAACATAAACTATGGTAGGGGTTAGTTGGTCTTTTGGAACAAGCTCCAGAGCTTAAGTTTTATCACGCCAAAAATGGCTTCTTTAATAATGCCGCTAGACATTTTAGATTGTCCCTCCGTGCGGTCGGTGAAAATCACCGGAACCTCGACGATGGACATCTTGCGCTGCCAAACCTTGAATTTCATCTCGATCTGGAAAGCGTATCCGACGAAGTGAATCTTATCAAAATTTATGCCTTCAAGCGTGGCGCGCTTATAACATTTGAAACCGGCAGTAGCGTCCTGTATAGGCATGCCTGTAATGAAGCGAACATAGACGGAGGCGAAGTAACTAAGTAGTACTCTACTCATGGGCCAATTCACCACATTCACCCCTTTCACATACCGCGAACCGATGGACAAATCTGCCCCATTTTCACAGGCTTTTTTCAATCGCGCCAAGTCGTTGGGATCATGGGAAAAATCACAGTCCATCTCAAAAATATACTCGTAACCGCGCGCTAAGGCCCACTTAAAGCCATGGATATACGCCGTTCCTAATCCTAATTTACCCGTGCGTTCTTCAAGGTGAATGCGTCCGCCAAAGGCGTCCATCTTCTCGCGGACCACCTGCGCGGTGCAGTCTGGAGAACCGTCGTCCACAATTAAAACATCAAAGCCTTCGTTTAGATTCATGACCGTATCCAACATCTTACCGATGTTCTCGATCTCGTTATACGTAGGTATGATGACTAATGCGTTCGACATAGAGGACAAATGTAGCAAAGAAACCATAGTTTAGTAGTCATGAACAGCGATGTATATACACGTAAAATTTGGTGGAAAATTGCCATCATCTCCTTTGGAACCATCATCGGGCTTGCCTCGCTGTTGTACACCGAGTCTTTCTTGGGAGAATTGCGCAATGAAGAGGAACGAAAAATCAAGCTCTGGGCCCAAGCCGTGGAGGAAGTCTTTTTTGCCGAAGACGATTCTAACTTGAGCTTTTTCACCCAAATCATTCAAGACAACACGACCATCCCGGTGATCTTGACCGATAATGAAGGGAATATCATCGCCCATCGAAATTTAAGTGTGCCGGAGTCGAATCCGCAGAAGTACCTGCTGAGAAAATTGGACGAGTTTAAAACCTCTGGCCAAGTCCTCGAAAATCAGTTCGCCGACGGGCAAACCAACTTCCTCTACTACAAGGGCTCCAACCTATTGACCAAACTCCGCCTCTACCCGCTCATCCTTCTGGCCGTCATCGGCATCTACATGCTCATCAGCTATATGGCCTTTTCCAATGCGCGCCGCAGCGAGCAAAACAAAGTGTGGACCGGTATGGCCAAGGAAACCGCGCACCAGATCGGCACCCCACTGAGCGCCCTGATGGGTTGGATCGCCTATCTCAAGGAGCAGTATCCGAAAGAGATTGCCTTTGGGGAAATGGAGAAGGACATTGACCGGTTAACCGAAATCACCGACAGGTTCAGTAAGATCGGTTCACAACCGGAACTCGGCGACCTCAACCTCGATCAAACCATTTCCCGCACGGCCGATTACCTCGGTACGCGCTTGGGCAAGAAAATCAGCCTCACCACCAACTTAGGTACTGAAAGCAACGTCCGGCATAACGGGCAGCTCATCAGCTGGGTATTAGAGAACATGATCAAAAATGCCGCCGATGCTTTGGAAGGCGAGGGTGAAATCCGCATCCGCAAGGAAAGCGCGGCCGCGGAGGTTCAATTGTTCATCAGCGACAATGGCAAGGGCATACCCGCCAACGACCAGCGCAAGATTTTCCACCCAGGATTCACCACCAAAAGTCGCGGTTGGGGATTGGGTCTGAGCTTGGCCAAGCGCATTATTGAAGATTACCACCAAGGCAAGGTAATCCTCGTCGAAAGTGGTGCTCAGGTGGGTACGACCTTTAAAATCACCCTCCCAAAGGCCTGATGAAACACGCCACGCTGTACCTCCACATCCCTTATTGCAAGCAAGCTTGCCACTATTGCGATTTTCACTTTTCTACCGTTCGCTCGACCGAGAATGAGGTCGTGGAGCGGATGTTAGAGGAATTGGCCGAGGGTCAACATGCGTGGTCGGAATATGAATTCACCAGCCTCTACTTTGGAGGCGGCACGCCAAGTATTGTAGCGCCGGAACTCCTCGAACGCTTCATTACCCGTGCTTCTACATTATATGCCCTACGCGAGGATGCAGAGATTACCCTCGAGGCGAATCCAGATGACATCACCCCCGAACGACTAGCCCAGTGGCACAGCATCGGGATCAATAGGTTGAGCGTGGGGCTGCAGAGCTTTGACGATGGGGAATTGGCCATGATGAATCGTGCGCATCATTCAAACCATAGCCGGCAGTGCCTGCAGTGGATTTCTGAAAGCCCTATCGAGAATTATACGGTCGATCTCATGTACGGCATGCCCGGCAGTACGGTCGAAAGTTGGCAGGCACACCTCCAAACGCTCGCGTCATTCTGTCCACCGCATCTGAGCTGCTATGCCTTAACCGTCGAGGAAAAAACCGTACTGCATCATCAGGTCAAAACAGGTGAGATTTCCCTTCCCGCCGATGATGTTATCGTGAAGCAGTTTGAGGTTTTGGACCAATGGGCCAACGCCCATGGCTATGCGCATTATGAACTATCTAATTTTGCACAGCCCGGTAAGCACAGCAGGCACAATAGCCACTATTGGACCGGAGCGCCTTATCTCGGCATTGGGCCTGGGGCGCATTCCTTCGACGGCACGCGCCGTTGGTGGAACATTTCCAACAATGCCCTCTACGCGAAAGGTGCCAAGCCTACAGAAGAACAGCTCTCCCCTCAAGACCTACTGCACGAGCGATTGATGGTGCGCCTTCGTACCGCCGAGGGATTCAGATGGGACAATGATTTTCCACACGAGCTGGGTCGGGCGGAGCGGTTCGTGTTGGAGCAGGAGGTGACTCGAGCGGTGGCGCAGGGAGAACTTGTCGCCAACGATGGAGGTTTTGCCATACCGGTAGCGCGTTGGATGGAGAGCGATAGAATTATTGCCCAATTATTTTTGGATTGACCTATCTTGTCAAAGATGAAAAACAGTCCACTAGATCTCGAATTTGTAGCAGACCTCAGTTTGCCTGTGCGCGATGTCCCTCGTGCCTGGTACATCGATGCGCCCACGTATGAACCTGTTCGATTGGGAGATTGGGTAGGAAGCGTTGCTGAAGGCGGCGGCGTAAACTTTTTCAATGTAGGCTTCAACCCTCATGCACACGGCACACACACCGAGACCGCCGGTCATATTCTGCCCGAACGCCACAGCGTTCACCAGCATTTCAAAGATTACTTCACCAAAGCCCTCCTACTCACCGTGGCGCCCAGCAATGGCGTAATTACATTAGAGGATTTCAAAGTGCGCTGGGAAATCCTTGCTGAAGGCGCAGTGAAATCTGTGATCGTGCGTACCGAAACTGAGCCGGATCGTGTGGCTAACCGTGCCTATAGCAATACAGATTGGCCATACCTCGATGCAGGCATAGGCACCTTCCTTCGCGAGCAAGGTGTAGACCATGTACTGATCGATCAACCTAGTGTGGATAAGGAGGAAGATGGCGGAGCACTCGCATGTCATCGCGCATTTTGGGGACCACAGCCTGAACTAAGCTTGCACCGGACCATTTCGGAGTTGCTGCACATTCCAGCCCATGTTCAAGACGGACACTACCTGCTCAATTTACAGGTGGCGCCACTGGACAATGATGCGGCGCCGTCGCGCCCATTGCTATACCGCTAAAGATTAGGATTTACGCGTACGCGCATCCACCGCTGCCAAGGTAGCCATGTTCACAATCTCGCGGACCGATGCACCGAGCTGCAACACGTGCGCACTGTGCTTCGTGCCGATCAACAACGGACCGATGGCCTCGGCAGCACCAAAACTCTGCAACATCTTGTAGGCAATGTTTCCGGCAGCAAGGTTCGGGAAGATAAAGACGTTGGCCTTATGTCCTACCAAATCCGAGAATGGGAAGCTTTCCTCCAATAATGCTTTATCTAAGGCAAAGTTGGCCTGCATCTCACCATCGACGATGAGCTCAGGGTGTTCATGACGTAGACGCTTGCTCACCTCAGCCATTTTGCGAGCATCCGGACCATTGCTTGAACCAAAGTTTGAATAGCTCAACAGGGCAATTTTCGGAGTGATGTTGGTGCGCTTCACCGTATCGGCAACATTGAGCACCATCTGTACCAAATCATCGACGGTTGGGTCCAAGTTGATCGTCGTATCGGCGAAGAACATCGGGCCGCGCTTGGTCAACAAGGTGTACATCCCTGCCGCCTTACGTATACCCTCTTCCATTCCAATAATTCGAAGGATAGGGCGAAGTGCGGTTGGATATTTTACGGTCAAACCGCTGATCAAGGCATCTGCTGCGCCTTCGCGAAGCATCATATTCCCGTAGTATTCGCGCGATTTGATTTTAGAACGACATTCTGCCAAGGTCCATCCACCTCGCTTGCGCAGGGCGTACATATCATTGGCGTATTTCTCACGTCCTTCTGAGTTGGCGATGATATCGATGAATTCGGCACCTTCAAGCTCAAGTTGGTATTCCTCAATGATGGATTCCATCTTCGACATCGACCCGAGCAGGATAGGTTTTGCGACACCGTTGGCGATGAGGATTTCGGCCGCCTTCAAAATGCGGTAATGATCCCCTTCAGTAAAGACGATGCGCTGAGGTTTGCGGCGTGCGTTTTCGTTGAGCAGGCGAATGAATTTATCGTCGCGCCCTAGACGGTCGCTAAGTTCTCTTTCGTAGGCATCCCAATCCTTGATAGGCGCTTTGGCCACACCGCTGTCCATGGCTGCTTTGGCGACTGCTGGTGCGACGGTGGTGATCAGGCGAGGATCGAAGGGTTTTGGTATAATATAATTGGTCCCAAAAGACAGATTACTCTCCGCATAGGCCAAGTTTACAATCTCCGGCACCGGCTCTTTCGCAAGGTCTGCAATGGCACGTACCGCGGCTAGTTTCATCTCCTCGTTAATCTTTGAAGTGCGCACATCTAGGGCCCCACGGAAAATGAACGGGAAGCCTAGTACGTTATTGACTTGGTTCGGATTGTCCGAGCGACCGGTGGCCATAATGATATCCTCACGGGCGCTGATCGCATCTTCATACTTGATCTCCGGATCCGGATTTGCCAAGGCAAAAACAATAGGGTTTGGCGCCATGCTGGCCACCATTTTCTTGCTTACGATACCTCCTTTAGACAAGCCTACAAATACGTCGGCATTCTTCAGGAGTTCTTCGAGTTGTGATTCAGGATGATCTTGAGCGAAAATGGCCTTTTCCTCGGTGAGAGACTCGCGACATTGAGTGATCAATCCCTGTGAATCACACATGAAAAGGTTCTTGGTCTGTACGCCGAGGGCGAGGTATAATTTGGCACACGAGATTGCGGATGCCCCCGCGCCGTTGAAGACTACTTTAACCTTGGTAATGTCCTTTTCTGCTAATTCTAAGGCGTTCAACAAGGCTGCTGCCGTGATGATGGCAGTTCCGTGTTGATCGTCGTGCATGATAGGAATGTCCAATTCTTCCTTGAGACGCTTCTCGATGTAAAAACAATCGGGCGCTTTAATATCCTCTAGATTGATTCCCCCAAAAGTCGGGGCCACAGCCTTCACCGTATCAATGAATTTATCTGGATCTGCTGCGTCCAATTCCAAATCGAACACATCAATGTCCGCGAAGATCTTGAACAACACGCCCTTACCTTCCATCACCGGCTTTGAAGCCTCAGGACCGATATCTCCCAGACCAAGCACAGCCGTTCCGTTCGAGATCACTGCAACTAAGTTTCCCTTCGCTGTGTATTTGTAGACATCTTCAGGGTTGGCCGCGATTTCCATACATGGATCTGCAACCCCTGGTGAATAAGCGATACTCAAGTCGCGTTGCGAGTTCGACGGCTTGGTTGGCACCACCTCAATCTTACCGGGTTTCGGCATTTGGTGGTACTGAAGTGTATCTTTCTTTTTAATAGGTCCTTGACTCATAACGAGTGAAATTAGTACAAAAAGGTGTTGAACGGAAACCTTGTCGCATGGATTTCTGAGGCCACGCGATACACGGTTCTCCGTAATTCGTCAATATTGTTGCGGTCTTGAGCGCTGATAAACACGGCACGCTCTCCGACTTTGTTCATCCAACTGCGCTTCCAATGATCCAGATCATAATTGCGTTGTGTGAGCTCAAGTTCAAACTCATCTGCCTCCTCATGCGTAAAGGCGTCAATCTTATTAAAGACCATGATGGTCGGCTTATCTTGGCTCTGAATCTCTTGCAAAATGGTGTTCACGCTGGCGATGTGGTCCATGAAGCTCGGGTGGCTAATGTCCACCACATGCAGCAGCACATCCGCCTCGCGCACCTCATCTAGGGTTGATTTAAAGCTCTCGACCAATTGCGTCGGCAACTTCCTAATGAACCCAACGGTATCCGTAAGCAGCAAAGGCAAGTTATCGATGTTGATTTTACGCACGGTCGTGTCCAAGGTGGCAAAGAGTTTATTCTCCGCCAATACATCAGTCTTGCACAATAAGTTCAGCAGGGTACTCTTCCCTACGTTCGTGTAGCCCACGAGCGCGACACGGCATAGCTTGCCCCTGTTGCTGCGCTGGGTAGTCATCTGCACATCAATCTTCTCGAGCTTCTTCTTGAGCAACGAGATCTTTTGCTGGATGATCCGTCTATCCGTTTCAATCTGGGTTTCCCCAGGACCACGCATCCCAATACCCCCTTTTTGACGCTCAAGGTGTGTCCACATTCGAGTCAATCGTGGAAGTAGGTATTGATATTGGGCCAATTCTACTTGCGTTCGAGCATAGCTGGTTTGCGCACGGGCGGCAAAGATGTCCAGAATCAAATTCGTTCGGTCCATCACCTTCACCTCCAACAAGACCTCAATGTTTTTCAGCTGCGACGGCGTAAGCTCGTCATCAAATACGACCAAGTCAATATTCTCTGTATCCACATACCCTTTGATCTCCTCCATTTTCCCAGAACCCAAGAAGGTTCTAGTATCGGGACGAGATAATTTCTGGGTGAAGATGTGCATCGTATCCGCCCCGGCTGTATCCGCAAGGAACCTAAGTTCCTCCAAATACTCCATGGACTTCTCCTCATCTTGGTCCTTATTAATAATACCAATGAGGATACAACGCTCACGTTGAAGCGAATCCTTTTTCTTGAGCTCTAACATGTCTGAGGTTTACGCGCCTTGCAAGAAGGCTTCCCAAGGCAATCGCAAAGCGATCAAAAACAAACCGATACCAAACCAAACCACTACTGGCTTTGCTTTCTCCGCATCCGTAGTCCCTCTCTTCGATTTCGCATTACCAACGGTAATCAACACCGCCGCAATAATCATCGTCATCGGGTGTTCTACGTATTTGAAACGCAAGGCACCGTCGCCCATCAAGGTTCCCATATCCGAGAACATATCCATGTTGAATCCAAACAACATGATCAGTCCGATGGTCACTTGAAGGTGGGTAAGAATCAGCGCGATTTTATTTTGACGGGCCAATTTCTCGGTAAACGCATTGTCCGATTTCCAGGCCAAAAAGTTCTGAACCAATACTGCCAACATCAACAATAAGTAAACAAAAGGCAGCCAATGATGTAAGTGTAGTAATCCTGTGTACATCTATTCGTATTTTTCACAAAGTTACAAATCCACACGAAGCACACCCCCACTGTGAAGAAATACCTTTTATACACATTCCTTGCGGCACTACTTTTCTTTGGCGGCCTGATGCCCCTACTCAACCTTGATTCCGTCCAAGGGCGCTATACCCCGTCGACCGGGACTTTGAAGTTTCCTCCCCTTCGCGGCGACCTCCAACGACTGCAACAAAGCATCACCTATAAGACCATTAGTCAAGACCCCCGAATGTTGGACACCGCGGCTTTCGATGGCTTTGGCCAATTCCTTCGCGCCTCCTATCCCGACCTTTTCGCCACCTTAACCGTCGACACCTTTAGCACCCACACCTACTTCTTACACTGGCCCAGTCCTTCCCCCGAAGCCAAAAACTATCTCTTCATTGCCCATCAAGATGTGGTTCCAGTCGATCAAAAAAGCCTCGACCAATGGCATTACCCGCCCTTCAGCGGTGCGTTCGAAGGCGCCCCAGGTGATTCTGAAGGCGCTGAAAAAGGCTTCGTCTATGGACGCGGCACCCTCGACGATAAAAGTTCCCTTATGGCCCTAATGGAAACCCTAGAGTCCCTCGCGTTTCAACACTTTCAACCTGCCCATAACCTCTATTTCTGCCTAGGTCAAGACGAGGAAATAGGCGGACAAGCCGGAGCGGCTCTCGTAGCGGAACATTGTCGCCAGACCGGACTCGCCTTTGAAGCAATCCTCGACGAAGGCGGCATCATTTCCACCGGCAGCATCCCCGGACTCAAGCAAACCCCCGTCGCCCTCATCGGCACCGCAGAAAAAGGATACCTCAGCGTAGAAGTTTCCTTCAATGTCGCTGGCGGCCACAGCAGCATGCCCAATAGCCAAACGGCCATCACCCAAAGCGCAGCATTCATCGACGACCTCAGCGAAGGACTATATGATCCCCAATTCTCCCAACCCCTCAACGGCTTCATCGACCACCTCGCCCCCGAGATGCCTTGGACCCTGAAAACCGTTTTTGCCAACCGCTACCTGACCGAGCCTCTGCTTTTGAGCCTGTACCAAAAGAGCCACACGGGACGCGCCCTCACCAACAACACCGCAGTAGCCACGATCATGGCCTCCGGCATCAAGGATAATGTGGTTCCTGCGAGCGCCCGAGTCGTTTGTAATACCCGAATCTTGCCCGGCACTACCCAGGAGGATGTGCTCGCGCGCTACCAAGCGCTCGCAGCAAAATATGGAGGAACCGTGGAACCCTACCAAAATATGGGGAGCGCCGCGACCAATACTTCGAGTACGGAGAGTGAAGATTTCGTGAAATTGGGACAAGCGGTGAAAGAGATTTTCCCAGAGGCGCTGGTTAGCCCTTATCTGACCATTGGCGGCACCGACAGTAAGAATTTCGAAGGGTTGTCGAAGAATACCTATCGCTTTTTGCCCATGACCCTGAGCCCGGACGAAGTGGGCGGTATTCACGGCACGAACGAACGCATCGATTTGGAAGAATATCGCAAGATGGTACGTTGGTATACGACCTTGGTCCAATTATGGAGCGAAGGGGAGTTTCCAAGTGCGAGCCATGAATAATAGCACCATCTGCTAGTGCTCGAGATCGCTCCATCTAGATGAGGAAATGGCACAAAAAAACCCGGGCGCTCCGCGCCCGGGTTTTTTACTATGCTAAAGGCTTTCCTCTTAGTGAATGCCCATGTGGAAATCTTGAATATCTCCTTCTTCGTTGCGGAAGAAATCTGCATCAGCGTGGAATTCAGCTCCTTCGGCAGTAGTGAATGTCCCCGTTGCGTGGAACATCATACCGTCGAACATGCCTTCCATTGAAGTGAAGGTGCCAGAGAACGCACCATCTTCAGAAGAAACTTCCATAGTTGCATTTACTCTTTCATCTTCTACTCTGATGCTCATATCAGCCATCGCAACACCTTCGAATGCAGCACCGCTAACATTGACTTTAGCGTCTTTTAGCTTCATTTGCATTACCTCGCGACGAACTTCTGTTTGAGTAGCTTCACCTGCAGCGTGGCTCTCGTGACCGCCACCAAGAATTGGTGCAATAACAAGACCTACCAAACAAGTAAGCTTGATCAAGATGTTCATCGATGGACCTGAAGTATCCTTGAATGGATCACCTACTGTATCACCTGTAACAGATGCTTTGTGTGCTTCTGAACCTTTGAAGGTCATTTCACCGTCGATCATAACACCAGCCTCAAAAGACTTCTTAGCGTTGTCCCAAGCACCACCAGCGTTGTTTTGGAAGATGGCCCAAAGAACACCTGATACAGCAACACCTGCCATGTATCCACCTAGCATTTCAGCAGCCTCTTGACCCGAGTAACCGAATACCATCGGCAAGAAACCGATTACTAGTGGGAAGATGATAGTCATTGCACCCGGCAACATCATTTCTTTCAAAGATGCTTGTGTAGAGATTTCAACACACTTGTCGTACTCAGGCTCTGCTTTGTACTCCATGATACCTGGAATCTCAGCGAACTGACGACGTACTTCTTTTACCATCTCCATCGCAGCTTTACCTACAGAGTTCATTGCCAATGCAGAGAACACTACAGGAACCATACCCCCTACGAATAGCATCGCAAGAACTGGCGCTTTAAAGATGTTGATACCGTCAATACCTGTGAAGGTTACGAAGGCAGCGAACAATGCCAATGCAGTAAGTGCTGCAGAAGCAATAGCGAAACCTTTACCGATCGCTGCAGTAGTATTACCTACTGAATCTAGAATATCTGTACGCTCACGTACTTCGTCTGGAAGTTCGCTCATCTCAGCGATACCACCCGCGTTATCCGCGATAGGACCGAAGGCATCGATTGCTAACTGCATGGCAGTAGTTGCCATCATCGCAGAAGCTGCGATCGCCACACCATAGAATCCTGCGAATGCATAAGCAGCCCAAATAGCGCCAGCGAACAAAAGGATTGGAGCGAAAGTCGAAATCATACCTGTACCCAAACCAGCGATAATGTTGGTTGCAGCACCTGTAGATGATTTTTGTACGATATCAAGCACTGGCTTTTTACCCAAACCAGTGTAGTATTCTGTGAAGTAAGAGATCAATGCACCTACTACCAAACCAACAACTACAGCGCCGAATACATCACCGCTTGTAACTGTCTTCACTCCTTCACCGAAGAAGTTCATGTCCATGGCTGCAGGAAGCATCATGTTGATCAATACATATGAACCGATCGCAGTCAATACGATAGACGTCCAGTTACCCATGTTCAATGCACGCTGAACCTCTGGCTCTTTCGCATCATTGCTGTTCACACGGATAAGGAAAGTACCGATGATTGAGAATAGGATACCTACACCTGCAATCATGAGTGGAAGAAGAATTGGACCCATACCCAACGCCTCACCTGTAGATTGAAGGTGCTCGTTGATGACGTAATTACCCAATACCATAGAAGCCAATACTGTGGCTACGTACGAACCGAACAAATCGGCACCCATACCTGCAACATCACCTACGTTATCACCTACGTTATCTGCAATAGTCGCAGGGTTACGTGGATCATCTTCCGGAATACCTGCTTCAACCTTACCTACAAGGTCAGCACCTACGTCGGCAGCTTTTGTGTAGATACCACCACCTACACGCGCAAACAACGCGATAGATTCAGCACCTAGAGAGAAACCGGCTAGGGCTTCCAAAACAACAGTCATGTCGTTGTAGAAGTTACCGCCTTCAGTCATGAACCAGCCTACGAGCAAAGCGAACAATGCACTAAGACCAAATACAGCAAGACCGGCAACACCTAGTCCCATTACTGTACCTCCACGGAACGAAACCTTCAACGCCTCTGGCAAAGAAGTACGGGCCGCTTGCGTAGTACGAACGTTCGCATCAGTAGCGATACGCATACCAATATTACCAGCAACAGCAGAGAATACTGCACCTATAACGAAGGCTACTACGATGAACCAGTGAGTGGTTTCAACAACAGAAGAAATAATTCCTAAAAGAATGCCAGCAATAACTACGAATACGGCAAGGATGCGGTACTCAGCATTCAAGAATGCCATTGCTCCTTCTTTAACGTAAGAAGCCAATTTTGACATCTTTTCGGTTCCAGTGTCTTGTTTAATAACCCATGAACGTAGAACGAACATGTAAGCAAGACCGACAAGCCCAAGAATTGGGACTACATAAAGCAAGTTTTCCATTATACTATGGTTTGATTTCAAATAATCAGCCCTCTTTGCGTTTACAAAGAGGGCTGCAAATATAAGCGTTAGAGTCTTTATCTCAACCTAGGTCGAAAAAGCTCTAGGTTATTTAACATACATGACCGATTTCACTGCGTCAATCACCTGTCCTACCTGTGGCAAGAATGCCTCGAGAAGGGTTGGTGAATAGGGCGCTGGAGTATCGGTAGTGGTGATGCGCTTCACAGGAGCATCTAGGTAATCGAAGGCTTCAGATTGTACTTTGTACGCGATTTCAGTCGCAATAGAGCCCAACGGCCACGCTTCCTCCAAACATACCAAGCGGTTGGTTTTCTTCACGCTTTCGATCACGGTTGCGTAATCAATTGGACGAACCGTACGCAAATCAATAATCTCACAAGAAATGCCTTCCGCAGCCAACAAATCTGCTGCTTCGTACGCCACTTTAATAATTTTACCGAACGACACGATTGTTACATCAGTACCCTTGCGCTTGATATCGGCTACACCAATAGGCAATAGGTATTCGCCTTCTGGTACCTCACCTTTGTCGCCGTACATCTGCTCGCTTTCCATGAAGATCACGGGATCGTTGTCGCGAATAGCGCTCTTCAACAGCCCTTTACAATCGTAAGGATTAGAAGGAACAATTACCTTCAAACCTGGACAGTTTGCGTACCAGCTCTCAAAGGCTTGAGAGTGTGTCGCTGCCAACTGACCGGCAGAAGCCGTAGGTCCACGGAATACGATAGGCACGTTGATCTGACCACCTGACATCTGCTTCATTTTAGCAGCGTTATTAATGATCTGGTCGATGGCCACCATCGAGAAGTTGAATGTCATGAATTCCACGATAGGACGCAAACCGTTCATGGCTGCACCCACAGAAATACCGGCAAAACCAAGCTCTGCAATAGGCGTATCAAGGACGCGCTTTGGACCAAATTCGTCCAACATGCCCTTCGACGCCTTGTAGGCTCCGTTGTACTCCGCAACTTCTTCACCCATCAAATAGATGCTCTCGTCGCGGCGCATTTCCTCGCTCATGGCCTCACATACGGCCTCTCTAAACTGGATTGTCTTCATAGTCAATAGATGTGTCGAGCGGCAAATATAGTATGCATTGCGGAGGTAGACTACCACAAAGTGGTATAGGAGGGATAAAACTCAACAATTCCTACTTTTTTCCTTTGGATTTATTATGCATGCATAGTAATTTTAGGGGCAGAAAAACAGCTATCACGTGAATATACTTGTTTGCATCAGCCATGTACCGGACACTACAGCGAAGATTAACTTCACTGCGGACGGTTCGGCATTGGATCCTGCAGGTGTCCAATTCGTCATTAACCCCTACGACGAATTTGGATTGACCAAAGCCCTGCATATTAAAGAAGCCCAAGGCGCGACCATCACCGTGCTAAACGTGGGCGGACCAGAAACAGAACCTACTCTGCGCAAAGCATTGGCCATTGGAGCCGATCAAGCCGTACGCATTAACGCCACCCCTACGGACGCTATCACAGTTGCAAAGTCCATCAAGAACCACATACAGGCAAACGCGTATGATTTGATCATTTGTGGACAGGAAAGCATCGACTACAACGGACAACAAGTTCCTGCCATGACCGCTGCATTCCTCGATTTTCCATTTGTCAATGCTTGTGTAGGTTTAGATATCAATGGCGGTTCGGCTACCGCTAAGGCAGAAATCGACGGCGGACATGCCTCGTACAGCTGTTCACTTCCGATGGTCGTGGGCGGTAAAAAAGGATTGGTTGAAGAAAAAGACCTCCGTATCCCGAACATGCGCGGCATAATGACGGCTCGTACCAAACCTCT
>CALDGA010000200.1 GCA_937942085.1 uncultured Flavobacteriales bacterium | reverse complement strand
GGAGTGGTGCAGGCCATTAGCAAGCACAACATTGAACCAATTCCAAGGACGCGGTGTTTCATAGGGAAAAGATACACAATGTTTGGATTGTTCAAGAAGAAGACGGAGCGCGAGAAATTAGAAGCAGAATATGATGCGCTGATCAAAAAGAGCTACGAGCTCAGCCACAGCAATCGTGCGGAGAGCGACCGTGTGCAGGCGCAGGCGCAGGCGGTTTTACAAAAATTGGACGCGCTAGAAGATTAAGCTTCGTCGTGCGCAGCACCAATAGGGCGCAACCAACGCTTTTCTGCGTAAAATGTGCCAAAGGGCAGCAATGAGGCTGCGAGGAAGATGAAAAACTCCTTCCAGCTCACCTTGTAATTCAGCTTAAATTCAATCAGCGCGAATAGATAGAGAACGGTGAGTATTCCGTGCAATATGCCTATGACCTTATTAGGTAATGGTATTTCAGCGATGTATTTCAATGGCATTGCAATAAAAATCAAGGCAAGGAAAGAGGCGCCCTCAAAGAAAGCTACCCATTTGAATCTGGAATAAGGAGTCTTAAGCATTGTTAGAGTGCTGTTTCAAAAACTTTATCGCTTCTTTATTAAACACCTCAGGTTGCTCAACGTTCACGACGTGTCCGCAATTGTCGATGACGTGCAAAAGTGAACTATGATGAAAGGCTACGATTTTTCGTATACTAGGTAAGAACATATGATCCTCACTGCCCATAATGTAGAGGGTAGGGACATTACTATCTTTAAATCTGAAGTATTTCAATAAAGGATTAACTTCAGCAACTAAGGTAAACCAGCGTTTGAATTCGCGTTGGTATAGTTTCTTAGCCTCTCGAATGAATAGATTTCTAGCTTCGCGATGTGTCTTCCGGGGCATAATGACCCAAGCGAAGAATCTATAGAGTACCATATATGGTAACGCACTTTTTAACGCTGCCCCAGTGCGCATTAAAACTTGGCCGCGCTTATTAAGCTTCATGACTGCTCCGCCCATTATCATACTTCGTGTACGATGTGGATACCGTTCAGTAATTTCACGAATGATTATGGTTCCTAATGAAATTCCTACCCAGTGTGTAGTATGTATTTTTAAGAAGTCCAAGACTTCCAAAACTTCGTCACCTATGGTCGAGAAATTGTAATTCTTGTACTTTTCGTAGAAAGGTGCCTTACTCTTGCCATGTCCACGTAAATCCACCAACAAAACATTAAAGTTCTTTCGGAATTCACGTAACTGCTTGTACCATATAGTACTAGAGCCTCCGGCGCCGTGGACAAAGGTCACCCAAGGTAGGTTGGGGTGGGTAATATGTGTGCTGTAACTAAGCAAGTGGCAAATAAAGTAAATGTGTCTAACAAATTGGAGCCTAAAAAGGTTGCGTTGCTAAGAGTTATCCATTAGATTGTCGGTAACTACACATTAATAACTATGAATTACAGTCCATTCCGCAATTTTAAGTACGACCTGCCAAGCGCCCTCGTGGTATTCCTTGTCGCCTTACCTCTTTGTTTAGGCATCGCCTTAGCTTCAGGCGCTCCATCATTATTTTCAGGATTAATCGCCGGTATTGTCGGGGGATTAATTGTTGCACCACTCAGTGGTAGCCCACTAGGTGTTAGTGGGCCGGCAGCAGGTTTAGCAGTTATCGTATATGGTGCTATTGAAGAATTGGGTGCCTATCCTACTTTTTTGGCTGCAGTGGTGATTGCAGGAATCACGCAGATGATTTTGGGTGCCCTTCGAGCCGGTGTTATTGGCTATTATTTCCCGTCCTCAGTCATTAAAGGAATGCTATCAGGAATCGGTATTATCATTTTTTTAAAGCAGATTCCACACGCGGTTGGGTACGATGCAGATCCAGAAGGTGACCTTTCGTTTTTACAGCAAGATGGACATAACACATTTTCTGAGCTTAAATTCATGCTAGACTCGCTAAGTCCTACAGCCACATTGATTGCAGTATTAGGTCTTCTGGTGATGATTTTATGGGAACGGCCCTTCATGAAAAAGCTTGGTTTTACAACCATTGTTCAAGGACCGTTGGTAACGGTAGTTATGGGGATTTTAATAGCAATGAATACCACTACAATCGAAGGTTGGATATTAACCTCTGATCACATGGTTGCCATACCTGTTACAGAGGGTATGGATGGTTTTTTGGGACAGTTCACCTTGCCTGATTTTTCAGCATTCTTAAATCCTGCCGTTTACACCATCGGGGTTACCATGGCGGTGGTTGCCTCGCTAGAAACATTATTATGTGTGGAAGCAACGGATAAATTGGACCCATTCAAACGTGTAACCCCTACCAATAAAGAGCTTTGGGCACAAGGTGCAGGAAATGTATTCAGTGGATTAATTGGAGGTTTGCCTATAACTCAGGTAATTGTTCGTTCTTCGGCCAACATTCAAAGCGGCGGTCGTACGAAGGCCTCTGCATTTATCCATGGTGCCCTATTATTAATCTGCGCCTATGCTATTCCAAAGGTGTTGAATATGATTCCATTGGCGGCACTTGCAGCTATTCTCTTGATTGTTGGATGGAAGCTGGCTAAGCCGGCCTTATTCATCGCCATGTGGAAGAAGGGACAGAGTGAGTTCATTCCGTTTACGGTAACTGTGGTAGGTATTGTATTGACCGACCTTTTGATTGGTATCGCCTTAGGATTGGTGGTGGCTATCTTATATATCCTTTGGGACAACTTTAAAGTGCCTTACAAGTTTGACATCAAGAACTACAAGGCGGGTGAGCCCATCCGTATTGAGTTTAGTGAAAGCGTGAGCTTCTTGAATAAGGCTAGTATTCAACGTACGTTAAACACCCTTCCTAATGGGGCACATGTGGTGCTTGATGCGCGAAATTCATTGCGTATCCATCCAGATGTGGTGGAGATTGTGGAGGAGTTCCAGGTAAATGCAGCCACTCGGGATATCACCGTGGAGTGTTTAGGTTTTGATGCAACCGTGTCTGAAACTCCGGTGGAAGATTTTGACGAGCATGTGTTGAACAAGCCCAAGGTGAAAGTAACCGGGCTGAAAAAGCTCTTCAAGGGAAAATAATATGAAACATTGCATTGCGGCATGGGCTTTCTTACTCTTGGGTGGGAATGCTCATGCCCAACAGCAATGGTCTGTAGAGCTCGGGTATCTTCGGGCATTTCACAAAGATTTAGGGGTTACCCAACAAGATTGGATTTTGGTTGACGGTACATGGACTGATCCGTCGAACCTTTCCGGTCAGAGTACTTACGCCTTTACCTTCCGCGATACCAGCTGGTTCTATGGGTTTAACCACGATTTGCCACTCTTCACGACTCGTATCCCCTTGTCGGTATCGCAAAACAAGCAATGGGAGTTGGACCTCATCCAGAGCGTGATGTGGAATTCTTGGCGGCAGATTGCCTTTATGGCCGGAATAGATTTCAGATTTCATCCCCATGAAAGAATCAGTCTAGGCCTTCAAGGAGGATTGCTTAGTGGCTATCACGACGTCAATGATTTACTCAACCCAACCTTGGAGCCTTTGGAAGGTGAGGGGGGCGGAACGCTGCTGGGTGCGAATGCCACGGCAGATGTGCATCTCTCGGATCACTGGGCTGTGAGGGTGAGCTACAACCCGCTGGTAACAGGCCTTGGCCTTTTTTACAGAATTTCGCCAAAGGAATAAGGGCATCTGAAAAATAGTCCTTTAATTTATTGCCTCCTTTGACATTTGAGGTATCCAGAAAGGTGGAGGGAAAGGCCCGATGAAACCTTAGCAACCCTTGGTGGACCAAGAAGGTGCTAATTCCTCTTCGCACATTGCGGAGGTAGATACGAAACTCAGCATTCTGTTTTTCTTTCTGTCGTTCTGGTACTTCAACAAACATTGATGAAATATGAAAATTTCTTTAGAACGAATTGACGACGCCTTCGGCTTTAAAGCCACCGCAGGCCAGCATGAAATGATTTTAGATACTGCCGAAGAGTTCGGTGGTCACGATCAAGGATTTCGCCCTATGCAGCTTATGTTAATCTCATTAGCCGGTTGTAGCGCTATTGATATCGTACACATTTTAAAGAAGGGCAAGCATGCCATCCGTGATTACAAGGCTGAGGTCACGGCTGCGCGACGCGAAACCTTGCCCAAGATTTTCTCCAAGATTGAAATGACCATCACGGTGGATACTGATGCCTCTGATAAGGTTTTAGAACGAGCGGCGCAGCTGACTCGAGAAAAATATTGCAGCGCCTACGCTGTACTTGAAGCCTCAGGTCCGGTAGAACTCATTTTAAAGCGTGCCTAATGGAAGGGAAAGGATTTGAAACCAGGGCCATAAGAACCCAGATCGAGCAGAGCCAGCACCGCGAACACAGTGCACCGTTGTTCTTGACTTCGAGCTTCACGTTTGACGATGCTGAAATGGGAGCGGCACTTTTCGCAGGGGAGCAGCAGGGCAATCTCTACAGTAGATTTTCTAATCCCAACACCGATGAATTTGCACGCAAGCTAGCCACCTTAGAAGGCGCTGAGGCCGGAGTGGCCACGGCTTCAGGGATGAACGCGGTGTTCACCACCTTTGCGGCCTTGCTCCAAGCAGGAGATCACATCATTGCGGCACGCGCCATTTTTGGGAACAGCACCTATATCTTGAATGAAATCCTTCCGAAATGGGGCATCAACTGCACCTTCGTGGATGCTAGGAACCCTGCGGAATGGGAGGCGGCAGTACAGCCAAATTCAAAGCTAGTATTCTTTGAAACGCCCACAAATCCTACGCTTGACCTCATTGATTTAGCCTTTATTGGCCAATTATGTCAAAAGCACAACCTCATTTACACCGTGGACAATTGCTTCGCCACACCTTATTTGCAACGACCTAGCGAGTTTGGAGCGGATCTGATCATTCACAGCGCAACAAAGTGGATCGACGGTCAGGGCCGAGTGCTGGGTGGGGCCATTGTAGGCAAGGCACAATATGTCGATGCTTGTTATGGTTTTATTCGTCGTACGGGACCGTCCATGTCGCCGTTCAACGCATGGGTGTTGAGTAAGAGCTTGGAAACCTTGGCAGTTCGTATGGACCGTCATTGCAGCAACGCCTTGGCTTTTGCACAGGCATTAGAAACACACCCAGATGTGGAGCGCGTGATCTATCCTGGATTGCCATCACATCCTCAATACGCCCTTGCACAAGCGCAGATGGACGCCGGTGGCGGGATGGTGAGTGTGGTGGTCAAAGGGGGCATCGAGCGCGGAAGAACCATTTTAAACGGATTAAAGATATTCTCCTTGACCGCGAATTTGGGCGATGCTCGAAGCATTGCCACGCATCCTGCATCTACCACCCATTCTAAGACGGCGAAGGAAGTGCGCGAGGCGGTAGGGATTACGGACGGACTCCTTCGATTTAGTATCGGTTTGGAAACCGTTGCTGAATTGATTGAAGATTTTAACCAAGCGTGTCGATGAAAGCACATCGGTTAAATATTCCTTCACTATCCCTTGAGCGTGGCGGCGACCTAAAAGATGTGGTGCTTCATTACCGCACAAAGGGAGACCTATTCAAAGAGCCTGTGGTATGGGTGTTTCATGCTTTGACGGCCAATGATGATCCGACGGATTGGTGGCCTGGTTTGTTCGGCCCAAAAGGGTTGTACGGCGAGGGATATGCTGTAGTATGTGCGAATGTTTTGGGATCGCCCTACGGCTCGAGCAGTCCGGGTAGCCACTTATCAAGGGGGCAAGATTTTCCCATTATTACGGTGCGAGATACGGTAAGTGCCCAATTATTATTGGCGCAACACCTCGGCCTGAACCACATCCACACCCTCATTGGTGGGAGTTTTGGAGGGTACCAGGCCTTGGAATTTGCCCTAGGCTTCGAAGGATCGGTGGACCACATGATCTTGTTGGCCACAGGGGCAGAGGAGATGCCATGGAACAAAGCCATTC
This sequence comes from uncultured Flavobacteriales bacterium, assembly GCA_937942085.1. GTDB lineage: Bacteria > Bacteroidota > Bacteroidia > Flavobacteriales > Schleiferiaceae > UBA10364. The sequence continues at coordinate 2,447 of CALDGA010000200.1, read as the reverse complement.
ACGAGGCCCAGAGATTGGCGATGGAGGCCGATGCCACGCTTTGGACGGGCGACGGTTCGAAGGGTTTGCAAGCGGCCCGCGGTATAGGGATGTTGAATTATAGAACAACGGCCCAATTCAATACTGCGCAGCAGGACTCGTTGGAGGAATTGGACCAATATCGTGCACCTTCCTACATCCGTTACCAAGGGGAGAAATTAGTGCGCCGATTCGATGCGCCGTCTTATTACCGATTAACACAGCAACTCGATACTCACCACATAGGTCGGGGTCGAGGCGGTACTCAGCACGCTTTGGCCAGCCTGCAGATCAACACCTTAGTGCTCGGTTTTGATAGCGATGTTTTGATCCCAATCACCGTGCAACAATCCTTGACAAATGCCTTGCCTACAGGCCGCTTAAAGGTGCTCCAAAGCGCTTTCGGTCACGATGGTTTTTTAATTGAATATGAACAGATTACAAAAGAAATATTAGAATTTTACCATGCGTAGAATCGTACAACTAACCCATGATATTTTCACGGATAAAAAGGCCGTTACCCAAATTGTTGAACTTTTAAAAAAGCGCGACGGCGAGAACACCTTCATCCTCTTTCCACAGGCGCATGTTGAGGCGTTGTTTGGTGCATTGTCTTCCGTGCCTTTTGAACTGGAGGCACGCAGTTACGAGCGCGGAGAAGGCAAGGTGAAGGCGGCCCTTTGGGCAAAAGAATTGGGCGCCAATGTCGTCGAGCAATGGACCCTCGTGAAGGGAGTTTACACGGCGGACCATCGTATTGTGGAGCACGCTCAGATCATTGAGCGAATGAATTACCAAGAAGCACAGGAATTGGCCGCTGCGGGTATCGGCGTACTAGATCGCAAGGCTTTGGCCTTGTTAGAACAGCACGGAACAGAATTACATATCCGCAGTGTGTTTCACGCCCACGAGCATGTCGGCACGACTATTAATGCGCAAGGCAGTGAACGCGGTGTGAAGGCCCTGAGCCACATCCCGAATGTAGCCTTGGTAAGCCTCACGGGTGTTGCCTTTCAAGGGGTGGCTGGGGTAGATGCACGGGCCTTTAAAGTCTTGGCGGAAGAGGGTATAAATGTCCGATTAGTCAGTCAAGCTTCCTCCGAGCGCAGCTTAGGCCTGGTCGTCGATCAAGAGAAAGCCTCAAGGGCACAAACCGTCCTAGCGGCGGCCTTTGCGCAGGAAGAAGCCACCGTTTCCATTACCGAAGGCCTTACGATCCTAAATATTATCGGACGACACAATTATGCGTTGGAGCGCGCTATTTATGCATTGCGTCGCAACAACATTTGGCTGCACTTGATTGCCAATAGTGTTGAAGGTCATCAGATTTCGTTGGTACTCAACGGCGGTGCGCAGAAGAAAGCACTCGACCTGGTGCATAGCCAGCTTCTGGGTCAGCTCAAACAATTGAACGTCTTCTGTTTTGGGAAAGGATTGGTAGGCGGCACCTTCATTCGTCAGGTATTGGAAAGTAGTGCCCACGTTCGTGATAAGCGCAAGCTAGACATCCGACTCATTGGTGTGGCAGATTCAAAACGATCGCTTTTCACCCCTCAAGGCCTACCCGAAGATTGGCGCTCGTTGCTTTCAGAAAGTACCGAGGATAACGATCCACAGCGCATTGCTGAAGTACTGGCGCAAAGTGGCTTGTCCAACCTCGTGGTCGTTGATAATACGGCAGAACAGTCTCTGACAGATTACTACCCGCTCTTCGTGGAGCGCGGTTGTGATTTAGTAGCCTCGAATAAAAAGGCCAACGCGCGGGACCAGTTGTACTACGACGACCTACGCATCTTACTCGAGCGCAAAGGCAAGTCCTTTAAGTATGAGACCAACGTGGGCGCCGGGCTTCCGTTGGTAGATACCTTGTTGCAGCTGCACCACAGTCGCGACCGTATCACTCGAATTAAGGGAGTCTTTAGCGGTTCTATGAGTTTCCTTTTTAATACCTACAGCGAATCTGACCGTGCCTTTACTTCTGTATTGAACGAAGCGCAACTCAGCGGATATACTGAACCGGATCCACGCGAGGACCTCAATGGGATGGATGTGGCCCGCAAGCTGCTCATCCTCGCAAGAACGGTCGATGTCCGCGCCGAGCTGAGCGATGTGAGCATTCAAAATCTCATCCCTGCAGAATGTCAACAGGATGTGCCGTACGATGCCTTTAAATCTCATTTCCCGACGTTGGATGCACACTATGGTGCACTCAAACAAAAGTTAGCGCCGGACCATGTCTTGCGCTATGTGGGAGACCTTGCCATCGGCGATGAGGGCAAAGCTACGTTGAGCGTCGCCCTTGTAGAAGTCCCTAAAGCTTCACCGCTGGGCGGCATTCAAGGTTCGGATAGTTTGTTTGAGATTTATACCGAAGGCTATGGCGATCATCCTATGGTCATTCAGGGGGCTGGCGCCGGAGCTGAAGTGAC
>CALDGA010000199.1 GCA_937942085.1 uncultured Flavobacteriales bacterium | reverse complement strand
AGGCGAATTTCGCCGCCAGCCCCCATCCGCCCAAGAACATCCTGAATACCCGTGCAGGAATCTCTTCGGTGCGGATCGCTCCGGAGGAAAAATCGACCACAAGAGCCTTTCCGGCCACGCCTTTCATCCATACCCCCTTTCAAACCCTAGTATATCGCCCAGAATGGGCTAACGGCCAAATTTTTTCGCTGCCTGGCCAACTTGGCGGCGTCTCAAAAACTGCATAAGTACGGGCTCTAGTACTCCTTTCTGAACGATTTGGAGGACACTCTATGTGATAAAAAAACCATCACACCCACACTCTCTTCACTGCATAGCGCCTTGTTTAGCGCGCTTGGACGGCGCAGTGGCTTCCCCTCAGCACTTCCGCCAATCCCTGCGATCATGGTGGCCTTCCCTCCGTTCTTTTCCTAGTTTTTCTGGAAAGGCTACCATGCGCACCGCGAACAAAATTTTTGGAAGATTACTGCTCATTTACGAGGAAAGCTACTGGCCAAATATTTTGATGATTTCGTGGGTTAGTGCTCCCAAGATCGTTGTGGGAAAGCACATTCGTCTGGAAGGTCAGGCCATCAAGATCCACTTGGCGCAAGCGGCCCAATGTTTGTCTAGCTTTCTTTTCAGTGATAGTACAATGTACTCACCGAACACAGGGCTCACCTCACCAGTGGTCGCCGCTGCCTTTCCCTGAAAGTCACGTGGCATAATTGGTTTCAGAGTTCACTGCGATACACGATTTTCCCTTCCACAATCGTCATTTTTACATTGAAATTCTCGTCAAACACCGTAAGGTCAGCCTTAAAGCCCGGTGCTAAAAGCCCACGCTCAGTGGAAAGTCCCAATATGCGAGCTGGTACCCAAGTCGCCATTTTTACTGCTTCTAACAATGGTAAGCCAACAAGATTAACTAGATTTCTTACCAACATGATCATTGTGGCTGCACTGCCAGCAAAAGCGCTGCGATCCACCAATTTAGCCACATAACTACCAGGACCCAGTTTTACTTCGTACTCGTCCGGCACTACGTCCTCAACAATGACGTCAAGACCACCAATTTGGTATTGCCCAGGCCCCAGTCCAGCAGCCGCTATCGCGTCAGTCACAACGCACACTTGATTCGTTCCCTTGGCCTTAAGAACTAGACGCATCAGACTGGGTGGAAGGTGATGGCCATCAGCGATCATCTCTGTGGTTAATTCATCCAAAACAAGCGTGGCCTCCAGCACGCCAGGAATGCGATAAGCACTCACTCTGTGCACACTGGACATGCCGGAATATATATGCGTCACGTGTGAAAAACCGGCCTCGATCGCTTTTAGAACTTCTGCATAGCTTGCGTTGCTATGTCCAATAGAGGCAAGAATGCCCCTTTTTCGCAGCTCGTTTCCCAGCTCAAGGGCTCCCGGGAGCTCAGGGGCTACAGAAACTCGGCGGGTGCATGGAAACCGATCCAGTAAAAGAAAGTACTCCCTTGGGTCAGGCAGTCTTAGGTGTACGGGATTCTGAGCGCCAGCTTGATCAGGATGCAAATAAGGCCCTTCCACATGTGCTCCGAGTAATTTGGCACTTTCCAGACCAGCTATCATACCTTGGTTAATAGCATGAAGTGCATGAGCGATTTCATCTATGGGTGCTGTAACAGTTGTTGCCAACCACGCTGTAGTACCCCCTTTTGCATGGGTCTGAGCGATAGTGTCCAATGCGTCCAGGGTACCTTCCATAACATCATGACCTCCCCCACCGTGCACATGGATATCGATAAAGCCTGGGCTCACGTAGCATCCATTTATCTCAATCTTCTGTCCCTTAGGTACGTTTGAATTTTTGGTTCCAACATAAGCAATCTGGTGGCCTTCTATGACCACTACTCCTTGCTCGATGGTGCGAAAGGGAGTAATTACAGTACCGTCCGTTAATTTGAGAGTCACTTTTGCCTCCTTAACTTATAGGTGATAGATTCGGCTGTGGTAGTGCTCGATGAATTTTCTGTTCGCTTCATCGCCGCCAGGGATGTTGCTGCTTGTCCAAATAGGGGGGATGATTCCCTTTTCTAATAATTTTTCTACGGTTCTGATCACAAGAAGGTTTAATGTAAAGCAGTTAACCAAGGTGGAAACAGGGCCTACTTTCTGGGGAATACCCTCCATTTCTACCACTGCGTCACCGAATGGCATATGGCAGTCCACGTGTACATCCACAAGTTCGAACAGGTTCTGCTTAGTTGGGTGACGCGCAGGGTGGTCCAGGGGGACTTTTTCGGCAAATGCTCGGCTTGTGATGCCGATGGTGGGAATGGCTCGTCGACGGGCTTCTAACGCAACATCAATGCACATTGAATTGATTCCATAAGCATTCACGATGATCAGAACGCCGTCGCGCACGTTATAAGCTTCTAGCACTGCTTTACCATATCCCGGGGTCCGCTCAATCACCGTGGAACGCAATGCTCCTGCATTTAATAATGTTCCGGGGTCGAGGATTGCATTAACGGGGACTAGCCCACCTGCACGGTAAAAGATTTCATAAGCCCCGATGTTGGAATGTCCCCCAGGCCCAATCACGTGGATCAATTGATCACGTTCGATCGCTTTAGCCATCAATTCCGCAGCGCGATCTATGACCTCTTTTTCCTCTCTTAAAATCTTTTGGAAAAGGTGGGAAACTATCTCACTGTAAACTTCCATGTATTTAGACATCACTTATCCACCTCCTTTCAGAATCAAAGAAGCGCTCTCGCGATCAAGAAAGAACGAAACGTCTGGATGCCTCCGGAGGATACTGGCAGGACATTCGGTAGTAACCGGCCCTTCAAGTGTTTTCCACACAGGATAGCTTTTCTGGCTTCCTGGGACAATACACACGATTTTCTGCGCCGACATAATTGCTGGAATCGTGAGTGTGATAGCATGAGTCGGTACCTCTGCCAGGGAAGCAAAGCATCCATCGTTGACCTGCTGACGACGAGAAGCCTCCTCAAGCTCAACAACCTTTACTAAATGTGGATCATCAAAATCGGCTACTGAAGGCTCATTGAATGCAATATGTCCGTTTTCACCTATACCGATGCATGCGATATGTAATGGGTTTTGTCTTAGCCATTCACTGTACCGAGCACACATTTCCTCCGGGCTTGCACCGTCGTCTTGGTCGATGTAATACACCCGATGGAATGGAACGCGGCTAAAGAGGCG
>CALDGA010000198.1 GCA_937942085.1 uncultured Flavobacteriales bacterium | reverse complement strand
CGAACTTTGCCTATTTTGCAACAAGTGGAAGGTCGGTTAGACGATGTTGTGATCACCCCTGATGGGCGGCGAGTAGGACGCCTTGACCCTGTGTTTAAGGCAGATCTTCATATCCGTGAGGCACAAATTGTTCAAGAGAGTTTTGAGCGAATTCGGGTTCGGCTTGTCCCTGCTTCAGGCTACACAGAAGGTGATGCAAAAACCATAATCCAACGCCTTCGCGACCGTGTTGGAGATATGGAGATAGTGTTGGAGACAGTGGATTTCATCCCTCGTGATGCGAACGGAAAGTTTAGGGCTGTGATTTCGCAAGTTGGAAAGGGAATGCGAGAGTAAGGTAATGCAATGGTAATGGATGGCGATGTGTTGTGATGGGGAAGGGAAGCAAAATACGGGGTTTTGAGGACTTAGAGGTATGGCAGTTGGGGAAGAATTTGGTAGTCAAAGTTTACGAATTGACCAAGAGTTTCCCGAAAGAGGAAAGGTTCTGTCTGGTTGACCAAATCCGACGCGCAGCAATATCTATACCCGCCAATATTGCAGAATCGTTTGGACGATACCATTACATGGATAGAGTGAAATTTCTCCTTCATGCACGCGGTTCATTGAATGAACTGAAAAGCCATCTCCTTATCGCAAGGGAATTGGGTTTCATAGGTCACAGGGACTTGGATTCGTTGGTGGGTGAGATTGAGAACTTGAGCGTTGAACTGAACAATCTCATCACTATCACCCGCAGCCAACGCTAAATTACTGCCGCACTATCGTCGCATCATTATCGCTTTACTACCACATTACTGTGACTTAGTCATGAAAGAATTGAACATCAACATCCGGCCTCTAAACCAGAGCGACTTGCCGGCTGTAGCATTGCTACATGTTGCAGCCTTCCCCAACAGCGCCTTGACAAAGTTAGGTGTAGAAGCGGTTCGGCGTTACTACGAATGGCAATTAATAGGTCCTCACGATGTAGATGCCTTAGGTGCTTTTCACAATGACCGTTTAGTCGGTTTTTGCTTTGCAGGAATTTTTAGAGGGGCGATGTCGGGTTTCTTGCAAAAGAATTGGCTCTTCTTGACAGGATGCGTGTTGATTCGTCCTTGGTTAATTTTGAACCCTATCTTCCGTGAGCGTACAACTCTGGCAATACGCATACTGAGACGGCTATTAAGGCAACTTATTAGAAGAAGGCCAAAAGCACTCAATCAAAGTTCATTTCACTCATCAAAACCTTCAAAGTCTTACGGCATCCTCTCCATTGCGGTTGACCCTGCTTATCAAGGTTCTGGCATCGGCAGGATGTTAATGGAGTGTAGCGAAGCGATAGCGAGAGAAAGAGGCTTCTCCGAGATGGATCTCACCGTTGACCCACAAAATGAGAAAGCAATTCGCTTCTATGAGCGTCTTGGATGGGAGAAAGTTGTCAATGCAGGAAGATGGACTGGACGCATGAGGAAAAGATTGGAGTAGAAGGACGATGGAAGCAAAGAAACTGCCTTTCGTCACCGTCATCATGCCCATCCGCAACTTTCCATTTAATCCTGAAGGAGAAGATAACTTATGAAGTGGAAAGTTAAAGCGCTTGGACAGAAAGTTCTTTCAAAAATGCCTGGTGGCGATAGATTGTATTTTTTCTTACAACAACATTTTGGAGGATTTAGGAATTTTTCTGTGTTATCCAAAGTATCTCAAGGACTTAGACTTCTTAATGCTCTATACCAAATCGGATATACTGTTGAAGGGAAGCGAACTATGGAGATAGGAACTGGATGGGTGCCTGTTATTCCTATCCTCTTCTATGTCTTTGGTCAACACTCGTGCGACAGTTTTGATATTTCAAGACTTTTAGACGAAAATTTGACTTTAAAAGCAACTCAACAGATGACGGAATTGGGTCAATATCTCTTGGAGCGCGCACCTTGGGTAAAAGAGGACAAAGAGGTGTTCAATAGATTGGCTACACTTCGTAATATTAGAAGTTTATCTCAACTGCTCGCTACAATCAACATGCGCTACCATGCCCCAGCAGATGCACGCTGCACCGGTTTCAATACAGCCTCAGTAGATATTGTATTTTCTAACACGACACTTGAGCATGTCCCTTTTTCACAAATTGCTGAAATGTTTCATGAGGCATATAGAGTTCTTGTTCCAGAAGGTTTAATGGTTCATTTAATTGATTGCAGTGATCATTTCAGTCACAGTGACCCAAGCATTTCGCCGATAAACTTCTTAAGATTCTCCGAGAGTGAATGGCAACGATACAATTCAAAATTCTTGTTTCAAAACCGCTTACGAGCTAGTTCCTACCGAATGTTAGCGGAGGAGGCAGGATTTGATGTCATATTTTGGGCTCCCCGAATAAATCAACAAGTAATTGCAAATCTTCCTACTTTCCCCTTAGATAAAGAATTTGCCAATCTTAGTCCTGAAGACATTTGCACGCTCAGTGTCGTAATGGTCGCTAAGCCACGAAAATGAACATCAAAAGGAATTCCAATAACTATAAGATTTTGGCATCTTATCCGTTAGTCAGCGTGATTATGCCTATTCGGAACGAAGCAAGATTTATTGAGCGAAGCCTTAAGTCAGTATTGGCTCAGGATTACCCGTTGGGGCGGATGGAAGTAATCATCGTGGATGGGATGTCCGATGATGGAACAAGGGAAATTGTGCAGCGAATGATAGAACGCATGACTGTGGACGACGGACTACAGACTACGGACGACAGACCACAGACCACGGATAACAGACAACGGACTACGGACTATGGACTACGGACGACGGGCATTCCAGTTCTTATTTTTTTGGACAACCCTTCCCGCATTGTTCCAACCGCACTTAATATTGGACTGAAGCATGCACGAGGCGAGGTGATTATTCGCGTAGATGGACATTGTGAGATTGCAAAAGATTATGTGAGGAGATGCGTTGAAGTGCTTCAAGAGACAGGAGCGGATTGTGTGGGTGGTCTCCAGCGTGCGGTAGGGCAAGGATGGATGGGACGCGCAATTGCTTTGGCAACAAGTTCTCCTTTCGGCGTGGGCAGCGCACGGTTCCATTATGACGAAAAACCAGGGTGGGTGGACACAGTCTATCTGGGTGCTTATCGTCGTGAAGTTTTTGATCGCATCGGTGGCTTTGATGAGGAACTGGTGCGCAACCAAGATGATGAGTTCAATTTTCGGCTAATTCAGGCTGGCGGGAAGATATGGCTTGACCCTTCAATCCG
>CALDGA010000197.1 GCA_937942085.1 uncultured Flavobacteriales bacterium | reverse complement strand
TCCTTCGCCCATGAAGTTGTATTCGAGCATGCCGTCATTGATGAAGGTCGGTTTGAGGCCATTGAGGCTGTTGTCCCAGCGGCGGTTTTGAAGAATGCTGAGGTCTAAATCGTTGAAGTAGTCCTGAATAGGGTAGCCGGCCAGGGCCACACGGGCATTGACTTGCTGTTCCGTACTAAAATTGGTCATGTCGATGGCGCGAATGACCTCAACTGCGGGAATAGCCAAGGATTCGTAGACGATGAAGCGACGGCGAATGATAATGTCCTCGGGGTCGTCGTTTTGAAAGATTTCCAACACATAGTTTCCGCTGATCTTTGGACGGATGTACTCGTTGGGGATCGTGGTTTTATAATGTGTGTACGGAACAAAGGTGCCAACGCTGATGGCGAAATTGGTCAAATAATTCCCATCAAATCCATCGAGGTATTGGTTGATCAAAAGATCTGAGGGGTACCAATTCTTATCACAATGTTGAATGCGATATCCGTAGTTGTTCCACTCATAGGCCATGTCGTCAAAACTGAATTCTAGCCCTTGTTTCTTGCCCAATTCATACGCTGGGAAGTCCATCGGAGCACCTACGGGGGCCAATTGCACGGTTTTCAAGTAATCAAAAGCCACCGTATCGGTGAGGATTTGGGCCGTCAAAACCTTACAAAACAAGGCTATGACTAATATCACGGACTTATGAACAGACATTTTGATAAAATATTGGTGTCTAAGGTACAATTAGTACCGATTTCTTGTGGCTAAAAGTTGTCTGTGTTCTAATTTTGCGACCCAAAATCATACTTAAAGTACGATGTCTCAAACCTTCAAGATTCGTAAGGGTTACGATATTAAGTTGGTCGGCGAAGCTTCTTCGAACGATCTCGGGCAACACAGCGCCTCAACTTATGCCGTAAGTCCTTTAGATTTTCCAGGTATCACGCCGAAATTGGCAGTGAAAGCTGGAGCAAAAGTATTGGCGGGTGATACTTTGTTTTTCGACAAAGACCGTCCAGAAGTAAAAATTTGTGCCCCTGTATCAGGAGAAGTAGCCGAGATCAAACGCGGAGCAAAGCGTAAAATCTTGGCTGTTTTGTTGTTGGCGGATAGTGAAACAAGCTATGCCAAGCACGGTGCGTTCGACCTCAAAAAAGGCGATCGCGAGGCTGCAGCAGCTCACTTCTCTAACACCGGTGTTGGCGCCTTCATCACCACTCGCCCTTACGGCGTAGCGGCAAGCATGAACGAGCAGCCTCGCGACATCTTCGTAAACGGCGTCCAGAGCGGACCGTTGAACGGAGACCTAGCAACACAGTTGGCCGGCAAAGGTGAAGCAGTACAAGCTGCCATCAGTGCCTTGGCTTTGATGACTACAGGTAAAGTATATGTGAGCCACGATGCCGATGCACCAGCAGTTGCTGAGCTACAGGTAGAAGGTGCTACTCACATTTCATTCTCTGGAAAGCATCCAAAGGGAATGGTTGGTACGCAGATTGCCAAGGCAGCACCTATTAATAAGGGTGAGGTCGTTTGGACGGTGAATGCCGTAGACCTTCCTATTATTGGCCGTGCCTTCTTAACTGGAGAATATGCTCCCGAATACAAAGTAGCGGTTACAGGTTCGAAAGCCATGAACACTGGCTACGCTACCATGTTACAAGGAGTAAGCCTAAATGGATTTATCAGTGCAAACATCAATGCAGAAAATACTCGTATTATCGCAGGTGATGTATTGACAGGGACTCAACTGGACGCAGATGGCTTCTTGAGCTTTGGCAAAGCACAACTCACTGCCATTCCTGAAGGAAACCAAACTGAATTCTTTGGTTGGGTACTTCCAGGATTTGGTAAGTTTTCTACCAACCGTGCCTTCTGGGGATGGTTGTTCCCGAACCGCAAATATGATTTGGACACCAATATGCACGGTGAAGAGCGCGCGTTTGTAGCGAGCGGGGAGTACGAGAAGTTCATGCCTATGGACATCTTCCCACAACAATTGCTTCGCAGCATCTTGATTAGAGACATCGAAAAGATGGAGCAGTTGGGTATTTACGAAGTAGTGCCAGAAGATTTCGCCATTGCGGAAGTTGCTTGTACTTCTAAGTTGCCGTTGCAGCAGATTGTACGCGACGGTTTGAATGATCTCAGAAAAGAAATGATGTAATAGCCATATTATGAAGTTTGTACAAAACATATTCGACAAGACTAGACCGCTGGTTGAAAAAGATGGCAAAAGAAACATCCTCTACCCATTGCACAACGCATTGGAGACGATGGCTTTCGTTCCTGATCACACGACGCACTCAGGTGCACACGTTCGTGATGCAATCGATTTGAAACGCACGATGGTGACTGTAATCTTCGCCATGGTTCCAGCCCTACTATTTGGGATGTGGAACATCGGTAGATTGCACTTCGCTGCCATCGGTGAAGAAGCTGCATTGTTAGACAGCTTCCTCTTTGGTGCTTTGAAGATGCTACCGTTGATCACCGTAACCTATGCCGCTGGTTTGGGTGTGGAGATCTTCTTCTCATGGAAGCGCAATCACCCGGTGAACGAAGGTTTCTTGGTTTCAGGGTTGTTGATTCCTATGATTATGCCGGTAGATATTCCATTGTGGATGGTGGCGGTAAGTACCATCTTCGCCGTATTGATCGGTAAAGAGGTATTTGGTGGAACAGGGATGAACCTGTTGAACCCAGC
>CALDGA010000196.1 GCA_937942085.1 uncultured Flavobacteriales bacterium | reverse complement strand
ACCGGTGTAGAACTGGTCGTAACGCTCAGCACGCAATCCCGCAACCACCTTAGTCAGCGCATTCAAGCTGAATTCTTCGCTGTAGTAGGCAGAGAAATTACTTTGAATACCTTGGTATGCGTTGTTCGCTTCGTAGTTACCGCTGTAGTACATGCCCGCATCTGAAATTGGGTCCCACACGTAATAATCTGTCAAAAGCTCATCTGCATTTCCTGTCAACGCATCTAACTCGCCCAGATTCTTCGCACGCAATTGGTACCTCAAAATCTCATAATCGCGGTACTTGAAATTGTAGCTCGCACCGAATTTTGTTTTGGCATCTCTGCCTCGCAACTCGTGAGATTTGGTAATATCTACTCTGTTTGAGAGGTTGAACTCATTCAGATTACGCCAGATACGATTAGGGAATCCGGTTTCTCCTGGGGCGATATTGAATTCGCCATCTTCCGTACGGTATGAGGTAGAACGAATGTCTTTGTCCGCAATGCGGCTGAAGGTAGGAGCAATGCGCCAATCAATTTTCGTCTTGTTCTCGTTACGACTGTGTTGGCCGTTAAAGAACATGGAAGAGATGGAACGCTCGCTATACTCAAGGTTGTCGCGTTGACCGACGAACGAATTCTCAATTGAGGCCGTTTCCGTAAAGCGTCCTGTGCGTGATTCTCCATTTTGAAGGTGCATGACCATGAAACGGTATTTATCATCTTCATCCTTGATGGAATACCCTAATAGACCGTTTAGCAGGACGTTGTTTACTGCTAAGGATCCGACCTGCGTGCGGTCAGCCAATAATTGGTAATCATCTACAGAATTTGGCTTGCGGTAGAAGTTTTGGCTGTAGGTTCTGTTCGAATCTGTGGCTGAACCGAAAAAGTCAGTATTGCTTTTGTACGAGAAGGACCCATTGTAACCCACAGTTTTTCCGTTGTCCTTTTTCTTTTGATCGCCGAAGCTAATACCCAAGGATCCGTTCAATGGCATTTGTTGTGATTGAGCCTGAAGAACAGGGGAGAAACTTTGGGTAAGTTCCGTGGTAATTGGGTCGTCTAATGCGGGATTTGGAATACCTCCAAAAATATATTGTGAGGGCAGTGGGTTGGTGCGGTATCCGGCATCAAAGCCTAAGAAATCGGTAACAGAACCTTTGTGCCCCAAGCCTTCAACCAGGTGCATTCCTGGAGTATAGCTTAAAGAACTGCTAATGTTAAGCGTTTTGCGAGTGGGGAAGTCGACCAATTCTATGTTGACCAGACCGCCCGCAAAATCCGCGCTGAGGTCCGAAGTCAATGATTTCAACACCACAATATTCTGAAGGATGTTGGTGGGGAAGATGTCCATTTGAAGCGAGTTCTTATCTGGATCAAGCCCGGGGATATCCATACCCATCAATTGAGTCTTGGTGTAGCGATCACCCAAACCGCGAACAAAGACATATTTACCGCCTTGAATACTTACCCCAGGAACACGCGTCACTGCAGCAGCGGCATTCCCATCGCCTACGCGCTTGAAATTTTGTGAAGAAATACCGTCCATCACCGTGGCAGATTTCTTCTTTACATCCAACAACGCGCTTTCCGTGTTGCGCATGGCTGAGGCCGTAACGGTCACTGTCATCAGCTCATTGGTAGAGGGCAACATACGCAAGTTTTCGAACGCAGTTACTTCACCTTCTTTAACCACTACTCCAGGGACCTGTAAAGTTGCGAGTCCCAAAAAACTGATTTCTAGGGTGTAGGTTCCCGGCGCTACCTCTAATTCGAAGTGGCCGTCAAAATCAGTGAAAGAGATGGCACCTTGTGAAGGAATTTGCGCATTTGCATAGAACAAGGGTTCATTGGTTTCGTCTTCGTAGACGGTACCACGAATGATTCCTGTTTGCGCAAAAAGTGCACTGCTAATGGTTAGAGAAAGAAATAAAAATAAATGCTTCATTATCCTGCGGTTATTCATCGTGCAAAAAGAACAAAAAGGCCCGAGACGGGTGTCTCGGGCCAATTAATCTTTGGTTAACTTTATGTTAACAGCTTAGGTTTAGAATGCGCCTTTGAATGATGCGAATGTCCAACCGAATACACTTTCATCCGCTCCAACTGTTGAAGTAGTTGTTGATGTTGCGAAATCTGATGGGTTCCAAGTCATTCCTGAACCACTCTTGTCTAAGAATACATCATCCACAGTAGTACCAGCAGAGTAGCCACTCAAATCGATTTCGATAGATGAGAAATTCAAAAGGCTGTTGCTGTAGTTGTAAGCACCACCAGTCTCATCGATTTCCCAGTCGCCACCGTCAGTAAATCCTTCGATCCACAAGTACTCTACAGTACCCATTGCTGAATCACGGAAATCAGCGATTTCTGCAGACATACCGTATAGTGAACCATTTTTTGCAGTGAATCCTGCACCGGTCGATCCTTCTGGTCCGTCTACTTCCATACCGTGGTCAGAATCTGCACCAGCAACATATACGAAATTATCAATAGTACCAGCATAAGCTTGGTCGATATCGTAAGCATCATCACCTTGAGCCCAAACAACTAGGTTAGAAGCATTTACCGTTCCACCGAAGAACTCAATACCGTCATCAACGTTACCTACCACTTCGATATGGTTTACTGTTGTACCTGAACCAACGCCACCAAGTGTCAAACCGTTGATTTCGTTTCCTTCTCCAAGAAGTGTACCGCCGTGACGGATAGAGATGTACTCGAAAATACCTGAGTTATCTGAATCATCAGAGCCTCCGTAGAATCCGTATGTTTCGTTCGCAGGAATTCCTTCAATACGAGATGGTACGGCATCAGCTGAGATAGAAGCATTTCCTAGTACGATCAAACCACCCCACAAACCTGCATCGGTTTCATCCAAGTTGCTTCCGTATAGTTCGCCAACTTCGATATCATCAAATACAGAAGTCATAATAATAGGAGCGAAAGCGGTTCCTTTTGCTTCCATGTAACCACCTTGAGCTACAATCAAAGCAGAGGCGTAAGCACCTTGACCTGAATTGGCTTTAATTATCGTTCCTGGTTCTACAATCAAAGTATCGCCAGCATCCACAATCACACGGCCTTGAAGTTCGTAAATACGAGCTGAAGACCACGTTTCTTTTCCATCGATTGCACCTGTTTTAACAATTGGAGATGGAGCGTTGAATGGACCTGCAAAATCATCGTGATTACCATTCTTCGCAGTCAACGTCCATGCGAAATCTCCCGCATTAGCACCAACGGTTGGTTCAACTACTACAGATCCTGGAAGACCAGTAGAGAATGCACCCATGCCAGATTTGTCTAGGAAAATAGATACACCTGACATGTTTCCTGCACTCAAGTGAGAGGTGTTGATTTCAACGTTGCTGAAGTTCAACATTCCATTAGAGTAGTTGTACGAAGAAGTTGAATCGTCCAATTCGAAATCTGAAGACTCAGAGAATCCAAAGAAGAATACATTTTCAACATTTCCCATCGCACCGTCGCGGAAGTCAGCGTATTCACCGTTTCCACCCATAAGAGTACCGTTCTTCAAAGTGAACATTCCCGTTGCAGAGCCTTCTGGACCGTCAATCTCCATACCGTGGTCAGAATCATCACCTGCTACGTACACAAAGTTGTCGATAGTACCAGAGTACGCTTGGTCGATATCAAATGCATCATCACCTTGAGCAGTAACACTCACGTTGTTCACATTCACAGTACCACCAAAGAATTCAACGCCATCATCCAATGTTGCGAATACTTCGATGTTATTTACTGTCGTACCGTTACCAACACCTCCGAAGGTAATACCGTTGATTTCGTTTCCGTCACCAATCAAAGTACCACCGTGACGAACACTCACGTAAGAAATAGTACCTGAGTTGTCAGCGGCATCACTTCCGCCGTAAACTGCCCATGGTTCGTTTGCAGGAAGACCTTCAATAAGAGCTTCTGAAGCGTCGGCTGAAATAGGTGCGTTTCCTAAAATGATTAACCCGCCCCAAAGTCCTTTATCAGTCTCGTCAAGGTTAGATCCGTTGCGCTGGCCAACATTAATGTTGTCCAAAACAGATGTCATAACGATTGGGTTATCTGCGGTTCCTTGAGCATTCAACTTACCGCCCTTAGCTACGATGAGACAAGATGCATTTGCGCCGTCGCCCTCTTTACCTTGAATAATGGTACCGGGTTCAACAGTCAAGGTAACACCTGCATCAATTACAACGCGGCCTTGCAATACATAAATAGAATCTGCAGACCATGTTTCGTTTGCAGTAAGTACACCCGTCTTAGTAATTTTGCTGTCCGGACTTGGGCCTGGGCCTGGACCATCACCTCCACAAGAAGCAACCAAGAAACCGGCTGCGATAAAAGCGAATAATTTGTTAAATTTCATTTTTACAGTCTTTTGTTTGTTTTGACGCTACAAAAGAAACTCGACCGTGTAAACTGAATCTTAACTCACTATAAACTTTGGTTGTGCTTTGTTTGAAATCCCTTTAAGTGTTTGTTAGGCCCATATTTGCTTTACGTTAAGTTTCCCAAAGTCCAATTTTCGTAGGGATTGTTTTACATCTTTGTGGTAAATTGAAATCATGGACAATTCGAACATCAAAATTCTGTTGGTTGACGACGAGCCAGATATCCTGGACTTTGTGAGTTATAACTTGAAAACGGAAGGGTATAAAGTCGCAACTGCGGCTAGTGGGAAATCAGGTGTGGCTAAGGCTAAAGAATTCAAGCCGGACTTAATACTATTAGATGTAATGATGCCTGAAATGGACGGCATCGAGGCCTGTGACCAGATTCGGAGATTGCCGGGACTAGAAAATACAATCATTGCTTTTCTCACAGCGCGTGGAGAAGATTACAGTCAAGTGGCAGGTTTTGAAGCGGGTGCCGATGACTATATCACAAAGCCAGTCAAGCCTAAAGTCTTGATCTCCCGCCTTAAGGCACTATTGCGTCGAAGACCAGTTCCTGAGCAAGAAATTCCTGGTAAAATGGAATTCTCAGATTTAATTATTGACCCTGAGCGCTACCATGTAGAGATTGCGGGAAATGTTATTGAACTTCCGAGGAAAGAATTCGAATTGCTCAGCCTCTTGGCATCGAAACCCGGAAAAGTCTTTACACGTGAAGAAATCATGGACAGAATATGGGGTACAGTAGTTATTGTAGGAGGTAGAACCATAGATGTGCATATCCGTAAGCTCAGAGAAAAAATAGGTGATGATCGCATCAAAACGGTCAAAGGCGTAGGGTATAAATTCGAAACAATCGATTGATGCGAGGAAATCGCATGCTTTTGCTTTCCCTGATAATGGGGGCTACAGTTACGGGACTAGCCGTTCTATTTGAGTGGTTATTAACCTATACTCAACATTTGAATATCCCAGAATGGTTGTGGTGGTTGCTGTTCTTTGCAATCACAATCATATCTTTTTATTACGCTACCTACTACATATTAATAGGTCGGATTAGAGGTATTCAACAAAAAATTCAAAAGGAAGGTCTTACGGAGTCTCCTTTAAATAAAGGAAGTGTTGGAAATCTAGCGGAATTAGAAGAAAAGCTAGAACAGTGGAGTGAGAAACAAAATGCACTTGTTGAAGAAATGAAGGGCAGGGAGCAATTCCGTCGTGAATACATTGGAAATGTTAGCCACGAACTCAAAACTCCAATTTTTAATATTCAAGGATATATCTACACGCTGTTGGATGGCGCGCTTAAGGATGAAAAGGTGGCTAAAAAATTCTTGAAACGGGCAGCAAAATCTGTAGAGCGCATGACCCAGCTTGTGAAAGACATGGATGTTCTTACCAAGGTCGAAAGTGGAGAATACGATGTGCAATTGCGTCCAGTAATTGTTCGGAACTTGATTGATGATGCCTTGAGTGAAATTGAAAACTTGGCAAACAAAAGACAGGCCAAGATCAAGGTCAATTTCTTTATTGATGATAATACTCAAGTTCTCTGCGACGCAGCAAGGCTTGAGCAGGTTCTTGATAACTTACTTGTTAATTGCATTAAGTATAGTGCAGAAGGCTCACTCGTCATCCTTACGTTGTCGAGTACTCGTGATAAGGTCGAATTTAAAATTAAAGACCACGGTTTCGGTATTTCTGAGGAGGATCTCCCACACATTTTCGAACGCTTCTACAGGGTGGATAAAGCTCGTTCGCGTGATGCGGGAGGAACTGGCCTGGGATTGTCCATAGTCAAACATATCATAGAGCGTCACGGAGAAACTATTAAAGTGACGTCCACTGAAGGTGTCGGTACAGAGTTCACCTTTACTTTGAAACGCATCTGAGCGCGTTAAAATTCGTTTAAAACTTATCGGCAAAGGAGCAAGTTGGCCATGGTATTGGCTAACTTTGGTTTAAACCTATTGTACCATGGAGTGGAGCCCAGAATTAATGGAAAAATTGGCCGATTTGCGCAATAAAATTGAAGCAACCGGTCAAGATTTTGAAACCTATGTGAACGGGTGGCAGCGTGCATCCTTTCAAAATTACTGGGACTACGTCCAGCTCGACACCTTGCTCAGCCTTCAACGTCCGGTGACAGATGTTGCGGACGAGCCGATTTTCATTATTTACCACCAGATTACAGAACTCTACTTCAAGCTGGCGCGCATTGAGATTGATGCCATTGCCGCCGGAGATTTGTCGGTGGAAGATTTTACCGAACGCCTTCATCGCATTAACCGATACTTTGGGGCGTTGCGAGGCAGCTTCGGAGTAATGGAAAAGGGCATGAAGAAGGATGAGTTTTTGGCTTTTCGCGATGCCTTGGCGCCGGCCTCAGGTTTCCAGAGTGTGCAGTACCGCATCATAGAATTAGGTTGTGCTCCGTTGATCAACATTGTAGCAGAATCAAAGCGCGAAGCTTTGGCCGATGCGGATATTGAAGAGCAAATGGATGCCATTTATTGGAAGGATGGTGCGAAGGTGGAGGATACGGGTAAGCCTGCCTACACGGCCGTTCAGTTCATTGAGAAATATTGGGATGATTTAGTCTTTGCGGCTGAGTCCTATGAGCATTGTAATATCTGGGAACGCTTTATAGAATTAAAGCAGACTGGGATTTCTGATGCTGAGGTTGCGCATCTTGAAGATGCGTTGCGATTATTGGATTTGAATGTCAATGTGAATTGGCCATTACAACATTATAAAACTGCGGTCCGCTACTTGAGTAAGAAGCCTTCGGATATTCCTGCGACTGGCGGGACGAATTGGCAGAAATACTTGCCGCCGCGCTTTCAACGTCGCATTTTCTATCCAGAATTATGGACGGAAAATCAGCGCGCAGAATGGGGCAAGAGCTGGGTAGAGGATGTACTAAAAGAAATTGAGCAAGGCTCATGAAATTAAAAAAACACGGGTGGATTGTATTGGCCGCCATCTTTATAATCATCATTATTGGCGCCTTGCTGCCCAGCAAAGGCACCGTTGAAATCTTCGATAACGAAAACCCTGTAGTGGAAGCGGAGCCTAAGTTCTATCTGACCTTGCCTGCAGATACCTTGCGTTTTGAGGATCATACCATTGCCTCTGGCGAAAGCTTTGGGGCTTTGTTGGGCAAGAGAGGCATTTCGACGGCTCAGATCTATCAGATAGCCGCGGCTGTAGAGCCGGTGTTCAATGTGCGGAAAATTAGGGCTGGGGT
The DNA here is from genome assembly GCA_937942085.1 of uncultured Flavobacteriales bacterium. GTDB lineage: Bacteria > Bacteroidota > Bacteroidia > Flavobacteriales > Schleiferiaceae > UBA10364. Next base: position 186 of record CALDGA010000196.1, on the reverse strand, counting down.
TACCGTCAAGTTTGCCACAGGAGATAGCTCCTTGTTCCCTTCGTATTTCATTTATCCAGAAAGTACCTATGAGTACTACATCGTGTCCTTGCAGTCGGACTCTATCTATGCCAAAAAGGTAGAAAAAGAGCGATCGGTCCGCCGTCGCCAAATTTCTGGAACCATTGAAGATGCCTTATACCTCTC
>CALDGA010000195.1 GCA_937942085.1 uncultured Flavobacteriales bacterium | reverse complement strand
CCTTATCAAATCTCAAAATGAACCTAAGACAAAAATACTTCCCAGGCGGCACCTACAATCCCGTGTATTTTGGTGTGGAACTAATTCAATCCTTGCCTGTTCACTTGTGGTAAGTGCCTAAATTTGCAATATGAAAAAGATCCTTACAATGCTTTTTGCTCTTGTTAGCCTGTCTATGTGTGCACAGGGGAACTTTACGGATGCCTCTGGCAAGAAACAAGGCAAATGGGTGAAGAAATATGAAAGCGGTAAAAAGCGCTATGAGGGGGCGTTTAAAGACGATGTGCCCGTAGGTCACTTTATCTATTATTACGAGGGTGAAGGCGGTATCATGTCCGAAATATTCTATCGTGGCATCACGGGAACGGGGTACGCCAAGGCCTACCACCGCAACGGAATGGTACAGGCCGAAGGCATTTATAAGAACCAATTAAAAGACAGCACTTGGACCTATTATGATCCAAAAGGTGTCCTAACCCAGCGCGAGGATTTCAAAAGCGGTGAGCTCCATGGTGATCAAATCACTTATTACGAAAGTGGCAATGTGGCTGAGCGCATCACCTACGAATATGGTGCAGAACAAGGCGCATGGATTCGCAAATGGGAAGACGGTACTATGCGCACCAAAGGCAACTATGTAAATGGCCAATTAGAAGGCGAGTGCAAGTACTTTGACGAAGAGGGAAAATTGCTCGCAAAGGGTGAATACCACCACAATAAGAAACACAAGACTTGGTATTATTTCGAGGATAATAAAGTCGTGAGAAAAGAAGAGTACCGATACGGAACACTTGAAGGTGAAACAGTCTATGGCGAAAGCGAAGAGTGATACTACAGTAGTTGTAGGCTTAAGCGGTGGAGTTGATTCCTCGGTGACAGCCTATCTGTTGCAGCAGGAAGGCTACAAGGTCATCGGGTTGTTCATGCGTAACTGGGTGGACGAGAGTGTGACCATTCACGACGAATGTCCTTGGGTCGAGGATTCCAATGATGCCATGTTGGTGGCTGATAAATTGGGCATACCATTCCAAGTCATAGACATGAGCGCCCCGTATCAAGAGCGAATCGTGGATTATATGTTCGGTGAATACGAACGAGGCCGCACCCCTAATCCGGATGTTCTTTGTAATCGGGAAATCAAATTCGACTTATTCCTGAAAACGGCCCTATCATTGGGTGCAGATTACGTAGCTACGGGACATTATGCGCGCAAATCTTCTGTGGAAGTCGATGGCCAAACCGTATATCAATTGCTAGGAGGGAAGGACCCTAATAAGGACCAGAGTTATTTTCTTTGTCAGCTTTCCCAGGACCAATTATCGAAAGCCCTTTTCCCAATAGGCGAACTGCTCAAGTCTGAAGTACGCGAAATAGCACGTGAGGCAGGCTTAGCTACTGCAGAAAAGAAAGATTCGCAAGGCCTATGCTTTATCGGCAAAGTGCGCTTGCCAGATTTCCTTCAACAGAAGCTGGAACCTAAAGATGGGAATGTTTGGGAAGTACCGAGAGAGGCAGCGTTCCTTCAAGAACCACGACATACCTTGGAAGAACAAGCCAAGCCTTTCGATTTCCATCCCAAACATGCAGAAAAACGAGGCAAGCACCGCGGTGCACACTATTACACCGTAGGACAGCGCAAAGGCTTGAATATTGGTGGCAGTCCACTTCCATTGTTCGTGCTAGGGGTAAACACACAGTACAATGCCATCTACGTGGGACAAGGCGACGATCACCCAGGCCTCTACCGCAAAGCATTGTTCATCACTGCTGCCGAAGAACATTGGGTAAGACCAGACCGTAGCATGCAGCCTAGAGAAACGGCGCAGTATTCTGCACGTATTCGATACCGTCAATCTTTGGTGCCCGTAACCTTACACAAGGTGGAGGAGGGTTTGTACATGGAGTTCGAAACACCAGAAAAAGCCATTACACCGGGCCAATTCGCTGCTTGGTATGACGGTGAGGAACTCATAGGATCAGGAATAATTGCGGAATAGGATGAAGAATTTGGGCCTTATCGCATTCCTACTCTGCACCTTGTCCCTCAAAGGCCAGGACCAGCAGGCCTATATGATTTCCTTCACCGCAAAAGAAAACCTTTGGCAACTACAGCAACCCACCACGTTCCTTTCCGAAAGGGCGATCGCACGTCGTGAAAGACAGGGAATTCCCTTAGCCCCCACGGACATTCCCGTATCAAACATCAGAAGAGAAACCGTTGTAAACCTCGTGTCTTACGCCGGCCACACCTCCAAATGGTTGAACGGCATGTATGTAGAAGCAACACCTTCAGAACTTGCTCAAATCCAGAACCTTCCCTTTGTTTCGAGGGTTCTACCCATCACTGGCGGCACTGCCACGCATGGATTTTATGGGTATGCGGAGTCTCAGAATGACCAGATTAACCTAGAAGCGATACAGCAGAATCTTGGATATGAGCTCGATATAATTCGAGGCGAGGGAATGCTCATTGCTGTCCTAGATGCGGGATTTGTTGGGGCCAATTCCGTCAATATCAACGACAACTTAAATATCCTCACCACGAGAAACTTCGTAGAGGGAGGTTCAGATGTCTATCAAGGATCCTCTCATGGATTCAGTGTGCTTTCTACCATGGCCGCATTCCAACCTGATTTCTATGTAGGAACTGCGCCAGAAGCCTCTTATGTTTTGATTAAAACCGAAAAAGAACTGAGTGAAACACCTGAGGAAATGTTCAACTGGATCGCTGGTGCTGAATTTGCCGATTCCATTGGTGCTGATATCATTAACAGTTCACTAGGCTACAGCACCTTTGACGATCCTGCTGACGATTACACCGTAAATGACCTCGACGGTCGCACCAGCATCATCTCCGTAGGTGCTTTAGCTGCAGCACGCACAGGAATGCTTGTAGTGACCAGCGCCGGAAACGCCGGAGGTAGCGCATGGGATAAAATTACCTTCCCGGCAGATGCAGATAGCGTGCTCACTGTAGGTAGTGTGAATCAATACGGCATGGCCAGCGCCGTTAGTTCTAGAGGTTATACAGTCGATGGGCGAGTTAATCCAAATGTATGCGCTCGAGGCGAAGGTGCTTATGTATTTCGTCCCGACGGACAATTAGCCTGGGCAAACGGCACCAGTTTCAGTTCGCCCATCATGGCAGGAGCAGCGGCTTGTCTATGGCAAACCCAACCCAATGCGACGGCCCAACAGGTCATTAAAGCACTCGAAACAAGTGCCTCACATTATTACAGCCACAATATCCGCATAGGATATGGAATCCCAAATCTTGGATTAGCCAAGCGCAGCCTTGATGTCGTGGTAGGAGGGGAAGTCCTTAGCACTTTGGTATATCCTAATCCCTTTGCAGATTACGTTGAATTGTTTCTACCGGATGGTGAAGCCTTGAATATTGAGCTGGAATTATACGATCTGATGGATCGAAAGGTCGCAGAAGGCATCTTGG
>CALDGA010000194.1 GCA_937942085.1 uncultured Flavobacteriales bacterium | reverse complement strand
ATAGGTTTTTTGCAACAAATGCTTTCAACTAAATAGTAGACGGGGACTAAATTTCATGGCCAAAACGATCATCATTACAGGCGCAGGACGCGGCGTTGGTAAATCCTGTGCAGAGCGTTTTTTGAAAGAGGGATGGTCCGTCGGCCTCATCGGTCGCAACCCCGATCCATTGTCCGAAATGGAAAAAGAACACGAAAATGCAATGGCCCTGCCCTGTGATGTTGCGGATGCAGATGCGGTTGATGCGGCGTTTAACGCGTTTGTTGGGCGATTTGGACGGTTGGACGCCCTGTTTAACAACGCGGGCATCACTCTGCCAGGCAAACCAATTGACGAAGTGGATGTGAATGATTGGCGGTCTTTGATCGATATCAATCTAACAGGATCGTTTATTTGTGCACGAAAGGCATTTGGCCTGATGCGTCATCAGGATCCGCGAGGTGGCCGCATTATCAATAACGGATCTGTGTCAGCCTATGTGCCGCGTGTTGGGTCAGTGGCCTACACCGCCTCAAAACACGCGATCACGGGGTTAACCCGTACGATTTCATTAGATGGCCGCGCCTTCAATATCGCATGTGGGCAAATTGACATTGGAAACGCCCTGACCGACATGGCCTATTCCATGACACAGGGCATGCCACAACCTGATGGGTCAGTCCGTGCCGAGGCGGTGATGGATGTGGAGCATGTCGCTTCTTCCGTGCTGCATATGGCTGAACTGCCATTGGACGCAAACGTTCAGTTCATGACTGTAATGGCGACAACCATGCCATACATCGGTCGTGGTTAGGGACCAATGCTATGTAGCTCCCATCAATGGGAGCCCTGCCATGCCTGCGCCGCGCCATAAGACAAAGGTTAAAATTGGTCCGTCCGTCATGGTCAGCGCATGGGGTTGATTGCTGTTATGCATGCGAGTATCGCCCATCTTTAATAGAGCGGCTTCCGCACCTTGGCTTTCGAAATAGCCTGAACCACTGACAACTGCATATATTTCTTCTGCTTCGTGCCGATGCCATGGATAATATAGGCCCCGCCCCCAGTACCCAACGTAAGCGCGGCCTTGATCCGTCTGAAAGTGGCCATTCGGTCCATAAAGCTCAAGATAACCATAGTCTTGCAAGAACCCAAACCCCACCTCATGTTCTGTATAGGTTTGTTTCCAATTTCCAAAATCCGCGACCTATTGGGTCGCGATATGAAGTGGGTGCGCATCAGACCATTTCTTGATCTGTCGAATCGCTGGAACTGGTTGTACTGGCCTGTCGACATATAAAAGGTCCGAAGGCCATGGCGCAAACTGCTGTAGTGCGTCCGTGCTTGAATAAACTTGATGCGCCGCATGCAGCAATTCTTGGAAAAGCCTCTGTTTCATTCCACCCTCTACGTTTTCACGCTAAGTGCAATGGGAACAAAAAATTTCCAACGGACTTAACGACACAGAATATCCCTCTAGCGACGAATATTAATTAAATCTAAGGAGATTGGTTGCGGGAGCAGGATTTACTCAAATACCGACATTGCAAAAAACTGTTTAGATGGGGAGGCTCACGAAGGCGCTACTTAAAATCATGAAAAGACACTGGAGTGGGAATAGGTGATCGGCTAACTTCCAGAGCAATGTCCAGCAAGGCGGTTTATTCTGACAGAGTTCTTAAATCTTGAGATCGAGTCTTGGTTTCCAAAAGGGTCGAAAGAGCTCTATTTTTGGACACCGGTTCATCACAACACGAAGCCCTGCATCCTGTGCTAATTTTGCCGCCTTATCATCATAGACGCCAATCTGTCCCCAAAGTACTTTTGCGCCCACTGCTATGGCTCGTTCAGCAATGGCATAAAGCTCTTCTTTCGGACGGAAGACATCAACCATATCAATTGGCTTTTCAATTTCTTCGAGTGAGCGATACACCTTCAAACCTCTAATCTCCGAAAGATTGGGGTTTGGATTGATGGGTAAAATATCGTAACCGATCTCACTCAATTGGCGCAAAACACCATAGCTGAATTTGGTTTTATCAGCACTCGCACCAACCATCGCAATCGTCTTCACCGATTTCAAAATGCCGGCAATATAAGAAGGATCGTAGTCGTATAGGTGATCAATATCTGCTTCAGGCATTATACATCCTCCGGCGTTGCAATATCTGCTTTCAGTTCATGTGGTTTAAGGGGGTCTAGGAAAGGATTACGATATAACTTGTCGTGACTTTCAACCCCAATCTCTAGTGTGATATCTGTCACCGCGCGCGCAACACACAAGATTACATATCCATTCTCAATCTGTCTGTTATTAAGAGCAACTTGGCGGCGTTGATCCACATGGCCTTCTACAAGCTTCGCTGCACAAGTGATACAACCCCCATATTCACAGCCATAGGGTAGATCAACATCTTGGTCTCTCAATTGCTCCAACAGCGGACGACGCCCATTGACCATGTATGCGGCACCACCTCTGTTTGAAAGGGTTACTCGATACTCGGTCATAGCCAGATATCACTTGTACAGTCACCACCTGGGTAGCGCGCTTCGTGACATCTGCT
>CALDGA010000193.1 GCA_937942085.1 uncultured Flavobacteriales bacterium | reverse complement strand
TGGTGACAGCCCCCCCAAGAACTGTTCCTTTGATTTTTATGTCTTTCAGCGCCATAGGGTCCACTGTCATTGGATCCTGTTCCAAGGCCACAAAATCAGCGCGTTTTCCAATGCTGATAGACCCCAGCTGATCATCCATTTTAAGAACATACGCCGCACCCATTGTGATGGCATAAAGCGCCTCTTTGACACTAATCTGTTGGGTATTACCCAAAATACGACCGCTTTGGGTTTGACGGGTCACGGCACACCATGCCGTAAATAAAGGCGCCATCGGGGTAACAGGCGCATCAGAGTGAATGGCAAAAAGCCCATCAAATACCGCACCGGCATCTTTACAGGCATCCATACGGTTAGCCCGTTCCGGACCAATCGAAGTAGACCAATGCACATCTCCAAAATAATAAAGATGATTGGCAAAGACATTAACTGTCAAACCCAGTGCACGCATCCTCCGAAACTGGGATTTATCGGCAAGTTGAACATGCTCCAGCGTATGGCGAAGATCAGGATTGGGACATTCCAACAAAGCCTCTTCATAGGCTTCGATCGCCAATTCTGTTGCGCGGTCGCCGTTGGTATGGATATGCGTTTTCACTCCGGCACGGTTTAATTCTTTGACGGCTTCTTTGAAATGGGAAACCTCCATATTCCAGATGCCTTGATCACGCCCCTTGTAATATCCGGGTTCTTTGAGCATCGCGGTAAAGGCCTGAATTGCGCCATCAGTAAACAATTTAGCACCGCCAAGAACCAATTTGTCGGTCGAACGTGCGCGTAAAGAAATTGCACGTTGTGCCGCGACTTTGGGTGCAGTGGTCATGGCGTTCATCATCGGGACATAGCGAACGGGAAAGCCTACATCACTCGTGACCTCTTCAAGCATCTCCACTTCGGCATCATCCAGATCTGAAAGCAGATCAGCAACGGTCGTTACTCCGCAGTTTTGCGCAGTCTTTGCATAGGCACGCAAGGCATCTGCATCCGAAAGGTCCTTAAAACTCACGCCTGTGTGTTCCATAACAGGCGCCATCGCCGCAAATTCCTGTAATTCGCCATATGCAAGCCCGTCTGAACCCATTACCACGCCTTCGATATTGCTTCCCTGAAGCAGCTTGGCATCGCTGAGCGCACGGCTATTGGCAGAAAGAACATGAAAATTGGAATGCAAGACCACAACCGGATGGTCTTTTGAAACGCTATCAAGTTGCCGCCGGTTCAACCGGTCACCTTCAAGAAAACTCGGATCAAACCCCCAACCGACGACCGGCTGTCCTGCAGGAATGCCTGCAGCCACCTTTTTCAGCCGCTCAATGAGACCGTCATATGTGGTCACCCCGCTCCATTCCTGTCCCTCAGGATCGACACGCGCATAATGTCCGCAATAGGTGAAGCGCCAAACACCACCGGCACTGACATGGGCATGAGCTTCAATAAGGCCAGGCATAAGGACATCGTTTTTGAAATCCTCAATAATTTCATAATCACCCCAACCGTCGGCGCAATCAGCTCCGCCGATTCCAATTATGAACCCATTTCGCACCGCCACATGTGTTGCATCAGGATAGTTATCATCCATTGCAAGAATTTTTTTTGATTTATAAACAGTAATCACAGATATTTACCTATTCATCAAAAACAGACTTCCAAGATTTATCCAAATAAACGTTCGAATGACCTGAGCGACGCCTTCATTTTTGAGGATTGAATGCATTTTTGTAAATGCCAAAGTTACGTCTGGATAAAAATGTTCATAGCGCAAATAGAATTGAAACAATAACTAAAAATACTTTTGTCCTGGCGCCGACTGTAACAAGGCTTGGGTATAAGTGTGCTTTGGTTGGGTATAAATTTCATGAGTACTTCCGAATTCTACTACTGCACCTTTCTTCATAACAACAATATTGTCGCAAATCTGCGCTGCAACTCTTAAATCATGTGTAATAAACAAAACAGCCAGCGAGAACTGTTTCTTAATATTTTCCAATAACTCTAGTACTTGAGCTTGAACTGACACGTCGAGCGCTGAAACGGCTTCATCTGCAATCAAAATTGATGGCTCCATTGCCAAGGCGCGAGCTATACAAATTCTTTGTCTTTGACCTCCTGAAAATTGGTGCGGAAAGCGATTAAAAGTGTCTGGTTTTAAACCAACAATTTCCATGAGCTCTTTAGCTTTTCGAACTGCCGCTTCTTCCGTTTGACCAAAATTCATGGGTCCTTCTACTATAGATTGGCCAACAGTTCGGCGCGGATTAAGCGATCTGTAAGGGTCCTGGAATACAATCTGGATTTCGCGTCTGAGATAACGTAGTCCACTCTCTCTCAACTTTGCTATATCTATATCTTTGACAAGAATGCTTCCAGAGTCTGGTTCTATTAGTCGGATAGCACACCGTGCAACAGTTGACTTACCAGAACCCGACTCTCCAACAATGCCCAGGGTTTCACCCGGCGCCACCTTGAGGCTAACTTTATTTGCCGCGTTAACAATGCGATCTTTTCTGAAAAGGCTACTTTTCCCAAAACTTTTGTTGATCTCTGTTAACTCTAGCACTGCCTGAACATCAATGCTCTTCTTTTGCGGAGGTACCATTGAGGGCACACTACCGATTAGCATTTTGGTGTATTCATGTTGCGGATGCGCCAAAATTTGATTGACCCTGTCTTGTTCAACAACAATACCGTGTTGCATCACAACCACACGATCAGCGATATCTGCAACAACGCCAAAATCATGAGTAATGAACAAAACACCCATGCCACGCCTTACTTGGATCTCCTTTATTAGTTCCAGAATTGTCGCCTGCGTTGTAACATCTAAAGCCGTGGTAGGTTCATCCGCAATGAGAAGATCAGGTTCAAGAACAAGCGCCATTGCGATCATTATGCGTTGCCTTTGACCGCCCGAAAGTTCATGGGGATATGAATGGAAGATTTTTTCTGGATCAGGCAATTTCACATTTTCCATTGCCTCAATTGCTTTGGATTTCCTTTTAGATGGACCTAAATCCGTATGAATTTCCAATATTTCAGTAATTTGCTCACCGACTTTCATCACAGGGTTCAGCGCCGTCATCGGTTCTTGAAAGATCATTGCCATTTTTTTGCCTCGGAATTTCCGAAACTGATCTTCGCCAATTTTTGTCAAGTCATAACCATCAAAAAGGATTTCTCCTTTTGAAATCGTAAGAGCTCTTTTGTCGTGAATGCCCATTACAGTAAAAGCAGTTACAGATTTACCTGACCCAGATTCACCAACAACACAAAGAATCTCATTTTTTTCAACAGAAATTGAAACATCACTAATGGCGTATTTTCTGTCCGACTTGCTTGGCAATGTGACCGTTAAGCCTTTAATTTCGAGAAGCTTGTTCATTTTAAGCTCCTCGCAATTCGAGGATCCAATGTGTCACGCAGCCCATCACCTACGATGTTCACTGACAAAACCGTCACCGCTAATGCGATACCTGGAAAAAAGATAATCCAAGGCGTTAATTGGAAGAAAGTTCGACCTTCCGACATTATGTTACCCCAAGATGGGATTTCTGGGGGTATTCCTGCGCCTAAGAAACCCAAAATTGCTTCCGTTAACATGGCAGATCCACAAATATAAGTGGCCTGTACGATGAGCGCAGCTATCGTGTTCGGCAATATATGACGATGCATGATAAGATGCACTGGTGTTCCTACAGATATAGCAGCTTCAACGTATGGCTCTTCACGCACGGTCAGAACCACAGAACGCACCAAACGCACAACTCTGGGAACTTCCGGGATAACTATAGCAGCAATAACGGTCGCAAGACTGGCTCCAGATAAAGATATCATCGCGATAGCGAGAAGAATAGCTGGGATCGCCATAAGCCCGTCCATGACGCGCATAATAATAGAATCTAAAGCTCTAACGTAACCTGCGATCAAACCCAAAATAGTACCGACGAGGATAGCAAATACAGCTACAGAAAGCCCGACGGTCAATGATATTCGACCCCCATTTACAACCCGACTGAATACGTCGCGGCCCAATTGATCAGTACCGAACAATCCAAAATCCCCTGGTGGCTTAAGCCGAGACATAGGGGATAAACTAAATGGATCTTTCGTAAAAATAGGGCCAATCAAGGCTAAGACAATAATGATCAAAAGTACTGATAATCCGATCGAAACGTTACGATTTTTCCATGCTATATCGAATGCGCTTGATTCAACATGATTTTCCATCGCAGAAACCTTTCAAATTAATATTTAATTCGTGGATCAAAAAATGTGTACGCAAGATCGATTAGCAAATTTAACAACACGTAAACTAAACTAAAGAATAGGATCAGGCCTTGAATAATGGGATAATCCCGCGCCAAAACTGCATCAAGAACAAGTCGGCCTAGCCCTGGAATATTATAAACGCTCTCCGTAACCACAACACCCCCGATGAGCAAAGCAATACCAAGCCCAATGACAGTAACAATAGGGACTGCCGCGTTACGCAAAGCATGCCTCATCAATATTTTTGTTTCAGACAGCCCCTTTGCCCTTGCCGTACGGATATAATCTTCTTCCAGAACTTCAATTACGGACGCCCTTGTCATACGTGCCAGCAGTGCAATGTATATTACGCTAAGCGTCAGTGTTGGTAAGATCATATGCCGTAAAAAAGGTATCATTCCAAATTCAAAAGGAGACTTATAACCCTGCACTGGTAAAATGCGTAGATTCATTGAAAAAACGTAGATCAGTATGTAACCTAGAACGAATACCGGTACTGAAAAACCCCCTACGGAAAACAACATGACTGTTCTATCAGTCCAGCTTCCAGCTTTAAAGGCGGCAATCGTTCCTAGAGGAACTGCGACGATTACAGAAAATATTATGGTGCAAGAGGCCAACAGAAGAGTAGGTTCTAGGCGTTGCTTGATAAGCTCTGTTACGGGTTTACTTGAAAAAATCGAGGTACCAAAGTCACCTTGTAACAGTGCTCCAACCCAGCTTGCAAATTGAACAACAATTGGCTCTGACAGTCCAAGCTTTTCTCTAATTCGCGCCACATCCTCTGCGGTAGCATAATCACCTGCAATCACTGCTGCCGGATCACCTGGCGACAACCTTAGCAATAAAAAAACGAATAATGCGACGACTAAAATGACAGGTATTGTCATCAAGGCTCGCTTAATAGTGTAGACAAACATTTGCGCCAAAACCCTAAAAAAGCATAATATGTCGACCCGAATGATCTTCGGGTCGACTTGTTTAGAGTGCCTCTATTCTACGGACATATTCCAGAAGAATTGAACCGGAGACTTTATAAGTCCCTTAACGTTGTTGCGATACGCAACAGGCGTAAAGAACTGTCCAAGTTCCCCCGATGCACCAATCGCCCAGAGGCGTTCTTGAACTTTGCGACCAATCTCTTGCTTTTCCTCCAGCGAAGTTGCTTTCGAAAATTGGCCTCTCGCTTCTTCAAGTTCAGCGTCAGTTGGCCATCCAAACCAGCCCGCATCTGGATCTCCTGAGAATGCTATAGCCATTGGGTCGATTACGTCTGCACCGATCCACCATGTATGAAACATATTCCATCCACCTTCACCCACAGGATCCCGCAAAGCACGCCGTGAGGTTAACGTCGACCAATCCATCGCTTCAACGTTTACTTCAAACCCAGCATTACGCAATTTTTCCGCAGTGACCAATGAAAATGCTGACAAAACCGGAACGTCAGTTGGCTGCATAATCAAAACTGGCGTACCGTCATAGTCAGTCTTAGCAAGCGCTGCTTTTGCTGCATCGATGCTTCCTGTCGCCATAATGTCCGAACCAACATCATTTGCCAGCGGAGTGCCACAAGGGAAGACAGAATAACAGGTTTTCCAGAACTGCGGATCACCAATTGCTGCGGCAAGGTAATCTTCTTGCTTCATGGCCATCATCGCAGCTCGACGCACCTCTACATCGTCAAAAGGCGGCAACAAGTGGTTAAACCGCGCGAATCCTATGTTCCCAAGCGGGTCATTAACCTCAACTGTGATATTTGGATCTGCTGCCAACAACGGCGCTAAATCAGGCGCTGGAGACTCAAAGTAGTCGATTTCTCCCGCCATGAGCGCGTTCATTGCCGTCGTATTATCAGGAAAATATTGCCAAACAATCTTGTCGACTAGAGCTTTTTTACCACCTGATGCTGCAGATGCCGGCTCAGATCTTGGAACATATCCATCAAATTTCGTATATACAACTTTGCTCCCAGGAACCCACTGATCTGATTCGAATTTGAACGGTCCAGACCCTGTGTAGTCAGTTATCTGTTCAAATGCATCCGTTTCAGCTACGCGCTTAGGCATTATAAACGGTACGTTTGAGGAAATTTTTCCAATAGACTCCAAAACAAGACCGTAAGGTTGTGACAATTTCATCGTCACTGTATTAGCAGACGAAGCTTCAAGGCTTGTGATGACTTTGAATAACTGTTGGCCCATTCCATCTCGTTTTCCCCAACGCTGTAATGAAGCAACTACGTCTTCGCCCGTTACTGATGCACCATCATGAAACTTGAGCCCATCTCTAAGAACAAAAGTCCACGTAAGCCCATCTTCAGAGGTCGACCACGTGTCAACCATTTGTGGCTGTGGGCTAAAACTGTCATCCATTGCGAACAACGTATCGTAAATCATGTAGCCATGGTTACGAGAAATGTAAGCTGTTGTCCAAATTGGATCTAGATTTTTTAAGTCAGCATGCGGTATCACGTTCATCACCTTTTCCGCATACACTGGCACAGCAGCACCAATGGCTAAAGACGCCGCCAAACACGACGCTCGGGTGATAGTTTTTATATTCCAATGTCTCATAGTTACTTCCCTATCGTTTAGCTTATTTGTTTCACGCACCACTTCTAATGACCTGCTCGATTATGATGGCTTTCATATACAAAATGTTCTTTAATGATTTAAAAGTAAACAATAAAAAATTAAGATTCATTGACTTTACTTGGCCATGCGCGATTTATACCGTTTCCCTCTCAGCTAAATCTTATAGTATTTTTGGGGTCCCGTAATCCTTCACCTCAAGAATTAGGGGACAAAAGCCGAATACAAAAATAGTTATCAGTCTTGGAACTTCGTTTGACGCGCAAAGTTATTTGCTTGTCAGGAAGATGAAACAATTGGGCATTGTAGCCAGTGTAGTCAAGTTTCCCAAAAAGCTTTTTCAATTCGCCTTCGCAATCGTCGTATTTAGTGAAATAATTCTGTCCGCCAACCGTACTTTGTTTGGTTAACTGTTTTGCGTCAAGGCCAATACCGCTGGAAGACAGCGCAAAAATAAAGATAGTCCAAATCTCTGTCATACCGCTGTTTTACTTACTTTGATGTTAGTTGTCTGCACTCAATTAACATTAGGCCAAGAATACGTCAGCGGCTCAAAATTATTCTTTCTCAAGAGCTAAAACCCGTTAAAAATCAGCGCGAACAACTACATTTCGAGGATCATATGGGCTGTCTTGCGTGATTTCTGCATCCCAAAGATCATTGAGAATCTTGACTTTTAGCTTTCTCCCCACAACAGCATGTTCCGGTTTCACATACCCCATTCCGATGGATTTTCCAAAGACCACCGAATATCCGCCAGAGGTCAAACGCCCGACGCGCGTTCCATCCTCTATGTAAAGCGCTTCGCGCCCCCATGGATCCGCGTCTTTCGGCCCATCAATCAAAAGCGTCACGCATTTGGATCGCACGCCTATTTGTTCCATCTCTGCCTTACCGTGAAACTCTTTGTTCAAATCGATAAAGCGCGGCAGGTCAGCCTCT
>CALDGA010000192.1 GCA_937942085.1 uncultured Flavobacteriales bacterium | reverse complement strand
TGTAGATCACCAATGATCAAACTCGTTTTAAAGTCTACACGACGGCCGTTCCACTCCCATCTTGGGTTCTTCATCAACCATTGCTCGCTCAAATCGTAACGGTTGTAGTAGGCGAAATATTCGTCTCTATTGCCGGCAATCAAACTCATTGCACTGCCTCGATAGGTATAAAAGCCGTTATCCCCTACCTGAAGGAGTCGGTCAAATTTGGCATTGCGCACATTATATTCGGGACTCCACTCCAACACAGGAAAAGATCCTTGTCCATGGACCATGGAAGCGAAAAAAAATGCCACAATTGCCAACATTCTACCTTTTTGAGACGTTTTCATAGGAAGATTGTATTGTTTTCGTAAATTTTGGAAGTGATAGTCAAGATACATCACCCCTCCCTAGTACAACGCATATGAAACGAATTATTTATACGCTGACCATTCTACTTTGCACCAGCCTTTGGGCGGATGCACAGACCGTGATTGTGCGCAAGCGTAACCTCGACGTTAGCGGTGCAGGGCAAGTCAATACGATGTCCTCGCCTGCGATGAGCAGTAACATGAACCCTAGCGCCTACTACAGCCGCTACAACCACGCATTGAAATTATCGCCAACCGCACTCATTGCGGGCGATATTCCGCTTTCTTATGAGCATAAGGTGACCGATTACTTGAGCCTCGAAGGAGGTTTAGGCATCACCACCTTTAATATGACCGAGGAGTTGATCCGTGGTTACAGTTTGCGTCAAGACGGTCAGACGTTGAGTAAGCTAGGCTATAGCGCCACCTTCAACGCTAAGTTCTTCCCTGAGGGCAATGCCTTCCAGGACGGGTATTACATCGCCTTTAATGTCAATCACCGTAATTATGCCCAAGATTTCTATATCACCGATCCGTTTTCAGGCATTGATACGACGGTGAACGAAGGATTTAGTTGGAATGACTTTGGGTTCACCATGGGGTACCAAAGCAGACCTTCAGAGCGCATGATTATGGATTGGTTCATTGGAGCTGCCATTCGAAACAAGAGCAGAAGCACCTCGGAATACGTCGAAGCCTTTGACCCTATTACGGGAATTTTCACGGGACAGTATGAACTCATCGATCGCCGAAATGCAACGCCAGCCATCCTTGGCGGCGTGAGAATCAGCATTCTCTTTAGATAGCCCCGCAGGGCAAATTAGAATACAAAAAACGCGGCCCGAGGGCCGCGTTTTTTGATGGGTAAATTTTTCTTACTCCACTCGGAGATTAAAGGCTCCTGGAAGTTGATTGCTCAATTTCACGGCGATATCGTAATCATCTACCATGGTGTGGGTCATGCTTTCCGTTTCGAGGGACATGCCTTGAATGAATTGGTCCAATTCAAATTCAAGAATCAAATGATCACCGCCTTTGATGGAACCTGCCAACTGAGAAGTGAGGTCCACACAACGGTATAACTCGTCCTTGCCCGTATGCCAAGCCAACAGAATATCGTCCGTACCCAGTGTACCTGAAGCATTTGAACGCCCGTCTATGCGCAAGAATCTGTACTTCGTCGCCCAAGACCAATACATATCATTGGCGCTGGAAAGCGGGTGGCCCACATCGAAAGAGGTAGGGTCCATGGCATTGTTCAAGGAATCGACTCCTACACAAAAATTCAATGT
Organism: uncultured Flavobacteriales bacterium; assembly: GCA_937942085.1. Taxonomy (GTDB): domain Bacteria; phylum Bacteroidota; class Bacteroidia; order Flavobacteriales; family Schleiferiaceae; genus UBA10364. The sequence continues at coordinate 1,262 of CALDGA010000192.1, read as the reverse complement.
ACTGGCCTTCTTGTCTAGGCTCCACTCATAGTTCATAGTAGCGCTGTCCTCCGCGTTGCAGAACATCACTTCTTCGACCAATTGGTCCCCAATTTGAAGGTCGGACAAATAGAAATAAAACTTCTCGAACTTGAGCGCAGTATCCCCTTTGTACACAGTTTCGCCTACGGCATAGGGAGCATCGTTATAGGTAAGTCGCACCTCCATAGAAACGGTCGAATCACCATTTCCACAAGATGCCAGGAACACAGTCGCTAGGGAAGCAACTGCTAGGTTAGGCAGGTATTTCATAATCGTGGTGGTTTACAGTTCAAACACAAACTCACTGATTACGTTGTCGCGCAAGATTTTAGCGTTGTTATAGTCGGTTCCATCCGCAGGGTCGCAGTTGATGACTGGAGTTTGACTTGGCGTCAAGCCCAAGAAGAGCTTTTCTACATCCAAGTTCATCACAAAGAATACGTCCTTGTTGTTGGCAACACTAAAGTTGCGCTTCTCATTTTTATTCACCACCAAATCCGTTGTAGCAAAACGCCATACAAAGGTTGATTGAGGGGTCGTAAAAACTGTATCAGCTGGATCAAAGATACCACCCTCTATCTGGAAGAAGCTGTGACCTATGTCGCTACCGTTCCATACCGCACCGCTTTTCAATGGGTTGCCATCTTCCAAACTTTCGGGCGCTGAATACGCACGTGCTGAATCCAGACCGATCATGTAATTGATCGAACCATTGTACGACCCTCGTGGCAAGTGAGCCAACTTCACTTCACTGGTCGTCGTTACATCGATCATAGTGAGATCACTTTCGGTACGAATAGTATCGCTTTCGTCAAAGCTGATGAACTTGGCACCACTCAATGTCGCGTAGATCTTATTGATTTTGATCAAGTCGCCATTGATCTGGTAGACCTCAGACGTATCCAACAAATCACCGTCAAAGTACTTGTACATGCGGATGTAGATGTTTCTGTTGTCCAAGGCCGTAGGATCAACGACGGGTATAGACTTTTCACATCCGAGCAAAACGCCCATGAGTACCGTAAGAATGGCTAATTTTTTCATTCGTCTTTTATTTTCAAAAACTCTGGAGCCTGTTCAATGGCCACCATGATTTGGTCTAACAATTTATCGTTTTCCTGCTCAAAATCAAGCACCAACGGGTCTTTAAAGGTAACATTTAACAGGTTACCCGTGCTTTTCACAAACATACCCGTTTTATCGAAGGCTCGACGGAATCCATCGATGACCACAGGAACCAC
>CALDGA010000191.1 GCA_937942085.1 uncultured Flavobacteriales bacterium | reverse complement strand
ACGCAAAAGAGATTTGACCGGCTCGGTAGTCTCTTTGAAGACGAAAGAATTAACAGATATTCCAACGCCCTCTTTTGAGAATGCCATTCAAGGTAAGGCCGCGGGTGTACAGGTCATTACAGGTTCGGGTATTGCCGGTTCCGGTTCAATGGTTCGTGTACGCGGTGTGGCTTCGATTTCGGCGGGTGGAGATCCACTTTATGTTGTTGACGGTATTCCTATTACCCAAGATTACTTCTTGAACGGTAACCGCGGTGGTTTCAATACCAACCCATTGGCAACGATCAACCCGAACGATATCGAATCTGTGGAAATCCTGAAGGATGCTGCAGCCACGGGGATCTACGGATCACGTGGTTCTAACGGGGTAGTACTGATTACCACGAAGAGAGGTAAGAGCAATAAATTGACCTACAACTTCTCCTCTCGTATTGGCGCTAGTGGCCCTACGGCATTGCCGAATATGATGAACAAGGATGAGTACCTTCAGATGTATGAAGAGGCGTGGGTAAACGACGGCAATGTCGGCGTACCACAACTTCCGGGTAACCGTGTAAGCTGGGCAGAGGCGCAGGCTTTTGAAGGCACAGATTGGGTGCAAGAGACCATTCGCACTGGAATTAAGCAGGGATATGATTTCTCTGCTTCCAAAGGGTTCAACGGCGGGAATTTCTACGCTGGCTTGAGCTATTCAGATAACCACAGCTACCTCCAGGGTAACTCGTACGAGCGTCTTTCTGGGCGTTTTAATGTGGACTACAACCTTGCGAGCAACTTAAAATTGGGCCTTAGCACGTCTATCTCACGCGGGGCGAACAACCGTATTGATGCGGCTTGGTCCGGAGGTTTTGGTGAGGCCATGTCTCGTGCACTTCCTATCTATCCTATTTACTACGCAGAAGACGAATACGACGACAATGGAAATATTGTAGCGCGTGCGGGTGATTACTGGTTGAAAGGCGGCGTAAGCTTGAACCCAGTAGCGCAACGTGACTTGAAAGATTGGACCGCCATTGAGGACCGTACGATCAACAACTTGACATTGGATTATAAGCTGAGCGATGCATGGACCTTGCGCGGTCAAGGGGCATTTGATTATATGCACTTTGAAGATCACATTTGGGAAAAACCAGGATATGATCCAACCTATAAGGATTCAGAAGGCAATTTGCTTGGTCGTGCGAATATGTATACTTACAGTGTGTCTAATGCTTCCGGTAATGCTACGGCCAATTATATTAAGGACCTCGGCGAGGATCACCACTTCAATTGGTTGATTGGCTCGGAGTACCAGTACAATCGTATCATTCGTTGGGACGGCTATTACGACAGTGAAGCTACGGGCCAAATCCGTGAGACTGGCCAGTGGGTGAACGACCCGCGTAGTTACATGGAGGAATATGCTTTTGCTTCTGCCTTTACTCGTTTGAACTACAACTACCAAGGCAAGTACTATGCAGAAGCGTTGATCCGTCGTGACGGTTCTTCAAAGTTCGGACCGAACAACAAGTACGGTAACTTCCCTGCAGCTTCTGTAGGTTGGATCATCTCTGAAGAAGGTTTCATGGCGAATTTGCCACACGTGAACTACTTGAAGTTGAAGACCTCGGTGGGTAAGAATGGTAACTCTGCCATTCCATCGTACCAGTGGTTCGGATACTACAATGTGGCAAACAACGGATATGCGGGCCAAACGTACCGTTACCCGGTTATTCGTGAAAATGCTAACCTTCGCTGGGAAACCTCTACTACCTATGATGTAGGGTTGGAATACGGATTTTTCCAAGACCGTATCTCAGGGGAATTGGCTTGGTACCGCAAGGAAACGAACGACATGTTGTTGAACGTAACGCTGCAGGGCTCTACCGGATTTGGTTCTTGGTGGGATAACGTAGGTAGCGTATACAATACAGGTGTGGAGTTCGCGATCAAGTCTAGAAATATTGTGACGGACAACTTCACTTGGACCACGGACTTCAACGTGGCGCGCAACTACAACGAGATTACTTCGATCGGTAGCTATTCTCCGGACGCAGTAAGTGGGGGAACAAACGATACGCGTGTAGTAGTGGGAATGCCTATTGGTACGAACTACCTCGTGCGCTTCAGTCACGTAGACCCAACCAATGGTTTGCCGGTTTACTTGACAAAGGACGGTGAAGAAACCTACACTTGGGACCTTCAAGACCGTGTGGCAGTGGGGAATGTGATGCCGGATGCCATCGGTGGTTTGACCAACACCTTCAACTACAAAAATCTTGAGTTTAGCTTCTTGTGGGTATTCACCATTGGTGGGGATATTTACGACAGTTCTTCGAAGCGTCAGATGGGTGTAGTGACGGATTGGAACATGCGTACAGATTTGTTCGACCGTTGGCAGCAGCCAGGCGATCAAGCGACCTACCCTCGTTTGAGCCGCGATTACCGCACTTACGGTGCGAATACGGAATGGATCAACACGAACCTTTGGTTGCACGACGGGACCTATGCTCGTTTGCGCAACGTGAAGTTGACATATACAGTACCGCAAGAGAAGCTGAAGTCTGTGAAGGGCATGAGCATCAACGTGACCGGTACGAACTTGATTACTTTGACAGAGTTCATAGGATTGGATCCTGAAATCGCTCGTGATTTCGAGAATGCGACCGACCGTAACATGTCTCCGAACATCACCTACTTGACCCCTCCACAGGAGAAGACGTTCAACGTAGGCGTTAATATTAACTTTTAATCTCCCGCATCATGA
>CALDGA010000190.1 GCA_937942085.1 uncultured Flavobacteriales bacterium | reverse complement strand
GCCTCGTCCAAGAGAAGGACGGGGCCGGCGGAGAGGCGCAGCCGACGAAGGAAGATGGCGCTACGTAGCCGCGTTTGCAGAGCGCCATTCTGGGGGGAGCGGAAATCGTGGAGGTTCAGGTACACAGGGGTGAAGCGTGTCTCACTTAACCTGCGGCGGAGCCAGAGGAGAAGGGAGGTTTTGCCCATGCCGGTGGGGCCCAGGAGGAGGGCAGGCGAGCCGGAGAGGAGGTCCTGAAGGAGGGCCTCCTTGATTTCCTCAAGGCCGACGACATGGGGGCTTGGCTTGATAGAGAAGGGATTTTCCGGCCAGCCGAAGGCCCGATACCACATGGCACGACAAGTGTAACCCTTGGCGTAGCCGCGACACGCCCAAGGGTTTGTCGCGCTTGTCTCGTTTGTCTCGCCCTGTTGCATTTGTCCTTGGCGATCGGCGGAATCAGCTTGCGTTGCGGATTCTTGCTTGCGCACCTTTTGTCTCCTTTGTCTCGTCTGTCTCGGCGTAAAAGCTTTGCGCTTTGGGTGATGCGCGCTCCCATGGAGTTGTTGTGGGCGGGCTCCGTTTAAGTTGGGGAATATGGAGCTCGAGCACCAGGAAAAGTCTGCCTATGGCACTGAAATAAGCTAACAGTAACACGTACTGGTTGGTTAACGAATTCGTCCTACAAGTACTTATCAACCAATTTTTTACAATTGTGTTGCATACTTTAACCACGCTATTGTTTTTTCCTAAGTTAGTTTAACCAAATCAAGCGCCTTCTTGACAGTTGCTTACAAGGGTGCTAGAATTTGCTTTAAAGGAGGTGTGCATGAGGGTGTTCAGGTGGGTTTGGGTGGTGTTGTTAGCGATCAGTTTACTAGGGATTTCGCAGCAAACGGTAAAAATAGGTTTTCTTGCACCTTTGACAGGTTTCGCTGCAGCGGATGGCTTTAGCGCGCTTAACGGTGCACTACTCGCGGTAGAGTACATAAACCAGCATGGTGGGATTAACGGTATCCCGCTTGAGCTTGTTTACTATGATGACGCTTGCGCACCGGACCAGGCCGCAGCCCTAACTAGGCGACTAATCGAGAAAGACAAAATCGTCATCTTGGTGAGCGGTTCATACTCCTCCCCCACAAGGGCAATGGCGGTCATTTGCCAGGAGGTGGGGATTCCTCTCATTGCCGCCTATGCTGTGCATCCCGGCATAGCCGCGACCGGGGAGTATTGTTGGCAAAACGGTCTTGCAGCGATCATCCAGGGCAAGGCTGGCGCTTATTTGGCGGTCGAGAAACTTGGGGCCCGCCGAATTGCTCTTCTTGTCATGAACAATGATTATGGTATCTCTCTGGCTGAGAGCTTTAAGGCGACGCTGCCTACCCTGGAACAGCGGCTTGGGATAAAAACTGAAATAGTATACGAGAAACGCTATCCGCTCGGAGAAACTGAATTCCGTGAGTATCTTGCTGCTATTAAGACTGCTAATCCGGACTTGCTGTATGCTCCGGCCTACTACAATGAAGCTGCAAACCTTGCGCGGCAATTCAGAGAAACGGGGCTCCAGTGCTGGTTATTGGGAGACGAGGGTTGGGATTCACCAAAGTTCCTTGAGCTGGCTGGAGAGGCTGCTGAGGGCGTCATCATCGTGACCGACCTTGATAGAGACAGTGAGAGGCCACTGGTTCGCTATTTCCTCCAAGCCTACGCGCAAAAGACAGGGATACCCGCTGACATGGTGGGCGCTTCGGCCTTTGATGCTGTCATGGTTGCTGCTCACGCGCTGCGGATGGTGGGCACAGACCCCAAAGCCATCATCGATTATTTGAGTAAAGTTGAAAACTTCGAAGACGCTGTTACAGGGCCTATACTTTGCTACCAAGACCGGAGGGCGGTTCGACCAATAGAGGTGCAGGTTGTTCAGAACGGGATGTTCCGGCATTTCCATACACTATATGAGCCTGAGGTGATCTACTTTTACCCGAAGGGCTAGCCGCTCTTTGATGATCCAGTTGTAGAACAAAACATAATGGTCCAACTTATAGCTAATGCCGTCGTATTAGGATGTGTCTACGCTCTAATGGCTGTCGGACTCAATATGGTTTATGGGTTGCAGAAAATTTTACACGTGGCCCACGCAAGCGTCTATACATTGGGCGCTTACGTGGGCCTTCTTCTTTCTCTCACCTTGACTAACAATCTATGGGCTTGCTTAGCTGCAGCAATGTTTGCGAGCAGCGTTTTTGGCCTTTTTATCTCAAAACTCGTTTATCAGCCTTTATTGGATAAACCGCGGTACATATCGTTGATTGCAAGCGTCGGTGTGTTTGTTGCGGCCACAGAACTTTTTCGTCTGGTAGCTGGGCCCTATCCCTATGCATTCTCCGCGAGATTTGCGTTTCCAGCAGTGAAAACTTCTTTTGTGGGCTTGACTAGCATACAAACGCTTGTGCTTTGTTTTACAGGGGCGGCCTTTTTCTTTTTGTATACGCTGGTAACTAAGACGCGCCTCGGATTGGCTTGGCGCGCATGTATCCAGGATATGGACATGGCTGGGGCATTAGGGATTAATGTTAATAGGATTGTTGCACTTAACTTTCTCATTGGCTCCGCACTGGCAGGAGCTGCAGGCGTATTGGTGGCACGCTACTATAACAGGATTTTTCCTACGATGGGAGCAGTCGTCTCGTACAAGGCCTTTGTGGTCATAGTCTTGGGGGGATTGGGTAGCATGCCCGGTGCAATCCTAGCTGCACTTGTGTTAGCCTTAGTGGAAAGCGTTCTTGGGGCGATACCGCGTTTTGAATTCCCACGCGATGCTATTGCTTTCCTAGTTATGACGCTGACCCTCATCTTTAGGCCTAAAGGCTTGTTTGGGAGATAAGTGCTATGAGCTTGGGTTATATATTAACTATAGCGACTTTTGCAAGCATCTATTCTATATTGGTATTAGGTCTTAATATTGTGACAGGTTACGCTAAACAGATTTCGCTTGGGCACGCAGCGTTTGCGGCAATCGGCGCGTACGCTCAGGCCCTTCTCACGGTGCGTGCAGGAATGAGTTTTTGGGCTGCTCTTCCTCTCACCGTGTTGATTTCAGCATGTGTGGGGGCATTGTTAGGATTGCCCAGTTTGCGGGTGTCCCATGACCATCTTGTTCTCACGACGATCGGGATTAATTTTATTGTGATCGGAGTGGCAGAGTACTTCGATTTTTTCGGGGGTGCAATGGGCATAATTGGCCTTAAGATACCGACTTTTTTCGGGCGCCCACTGGGTACTACGGGATATTTTGTCCTGGTTTTGTTTTTTGTTCTCCTGGCTTTAGCTGTGAGTCATTATTTCTCAAAGACGTGGGCTCGGTTAGCTATGGAGGGTTTGGGGGAGGACGAGCTCGCAGCGAGTTCCCTAGGGGTTAATGTGGCGCGCTTCAAGATCATTGCTTTCGCCCTAAGCTCAGCGTACACGGGATTGGCCGGTGCGCTTTGGGCACACTACGTTGGGTCGGTGTTCCCAAAGAACTTTCCATTTGAGCTTTCTGTGCTGTTCTTATCAATGCTTATATTTGGAGGCATGGGCACAATACGCGGTGCTGTCTTTGGGGCGATCTTACTGTATATCTTGCCGGAAATATTCCGGTTTATTGAAAACTACCGCATGCTCGTTTATGGGATCCTCTTGACAATCATGGTTACACTTCAGCCTCAAGGAGTTTTAGGTGTTGATGGGGTGGCTGATCGGATGGTGGCCAAGGTGGATGTTTTGGTGAGGCGTATACGAAGTGCAGCAAAACCATGAGCCCATTGCTCGAAACGAAAGCGGTGAGCAAACATTTCGGTGGTTTGAAGGCTGTCGATAACGTGAATGTTCACCTAGATGAGGGGGAGATCCTAGGGCTCATTGGTCCTAATGGTGCGGGGAAAACAACGTTGCTTAACTTGATCAGCGGAGCGCTGTCTGTGTCAACCGGTACCATTTGGTTCAAAGGCCTACGGATTGATCACCTACCGGCCCATGTTCGAGCAAGAATGGGCATTGCGCGGACTTTTCAGATTGTTCGGCCGTTTGCAAAATTGAGCGTGAAAGACAACATTTTAGTTGGACTCGGTTGTAAACAATATTCTTCGATATTCGCTTCTTTTAGACGCTGCAGAAACGCATTTGTCAACAAACAGGTTGAAGAAATCATTGATCTTGTGGGGCTTTCCCAGGTAAAGGACATGCCCGCACATACCCTGCCATTGGGGATCCTACGCCGAGTGGAAATAGCGCGAGCGCTCGCCTTGAGTCCCGTGGTTCTCTTGCTTGATGAACCGGTAGCCGGGTTGACTGAAGAGGAGCGGGTGGGTGTCGCTCAACTGTTGCAAAAAATTAGGGATCAAAGCGTAAGCGTTTTGTTGGTTGAGCACACAATGTCCTTTGTCATGAGGTCGTGCGGGCGCATAGTGGTGATGCACCACGGCAAGAAGATCGCTGAAGGGACACCCCAGGAGGTCGCGGCGAATCCACGGGTTATCGAGGTTTATCTTGGGGCGAGAAAGGGGGCCAATGTTACTTGAAGTACAAAACTTGTACGTAAGTTATGGAAAAATTAAAGCCCTGTGGGGTGTAAATATAGTTGTAAACAAAGGCGAAGTTGTTGCGTTGATTGGGGCTAACGGAGCGGGAAAAAGTTCCCTACTTCGTAGCATAATGGGGCTGGTGCGCATAGAAACGGGCACCATTCGTTATGATGGACGGAACATAACCTCTTGGAAGCCGTGGGACCGTGCAAGACTGGGGATCGGGTTTGTTCCTGAAGGTGCGCGAACATTTCCTGATTTAACTGTAGAGGAAAATCTAATCATAGGCGGAGTTCTGTCCCCTCATAAAAGGGCCGTTGCAAACGCGATGCAACGTGTTTTCGAGCTCTTTCCCATCTTAAAAGAGCGGAGAACCCAGCTAGCGAGAACCCTTAGCGGCGGGGAGCGTCAAATGCTCTCGATCGGTCGCGCCCTTATGAGTAATCCGACGTTACTACTAGTGGACGAGATAACACTGGGCTTAATGCCAATCATGGTAGCGCAAGTTTTTTCTGTTCTTTGTCAACTAAACAGCGCTGGCATTACTATTTTATTGGCGGAGCAAAATGTGCGGGAAGCTTTGTCGCTTGCTGGCCGGGGGTATGTGTTGGAAAACGGCCGTATCAAGTTAGAAGGAAGCGCCCAGGAGCTGCGGGAAAACGAGGCTGTCAAAAAAGCGTATCTTGGAATTTGAACACAAAGAATTGCATACTTATTTCAATGATTTTTGGGCTATTTTAGCTGGGCTTTTATGGTCCACGATCGGCATCTGGGGAAAACTTGCCTATAGGTTTGGAATCCATCCTCTTCCTTTAGCCACGCTCCGTGCGGTGGTTGCAGCCGCCATCTTTTTCATTGCTGTTTTGGCAAGAAAAAGGTTCAGAATCGGTAAAAACAAGCTAAAGAGCGTTTTGTTGCTCTCGATCCTCGGTTTTGTGGGCGTAACAGTTAATTATGGAACCTATCTTTATGCTGTTCGAATGTTACCCGTGGCTTTAGCTGCCATACTACTCTATACGTACCCGCTCATTACAGGGATCATCTCGCGTATCTTTTTAAAAGAGCCTCTTACATCACGAAAAATACTTGCCCTATGCATTGCGCTCTGTGGAATCCTCGGGATTCTTGACGCGTTGTCTTTACAATTGAGCGTGACAAAAATATGGGGGATCATATTTGGCATCGCAACAGCTCTTTCCGTATCCATTTATAACGTGTTAAGTAAAGTTGTTGTTGAACAGCACTCACCAGATATTGTAATGTTTTTCAACTTTCTTTTCGGCAGCATGATGTTGGCAATTTTCACGAGCGTAATCGCGCCAGAAGCGTGGCTGACAGTAAGATTAGATTGGCAACTGTGGCTTGTCATTTTAGCATTAGCGGTTTTACCGACGGTTGGTGGATACTTCGCCTTTTTATTGGCTGTAAAAAACATCGGCGCAGCACGCGCTAGTATTTTGGCTACAGTTGAACCAATCGCCGCAGCCTTGCTTGCCTACATTATTTTCGGCGAAAGTCTTAAACCAGTCCAAATGTGCGGCGCAGCCTTGATATTGACTGGTGTCATTTTGCTGTTGAGTAGTGAAGAGTGAACGATAGAATAGTGAGGGGGTGATAGAATGAAAGAGGTGGCATTAGCGCGCGTTATACGCGCTCCAAGAGGGGCGCAGCTCTCCTGCAAAGGCTGGTTGCAAGAAGCGGCTTTGCGGATGCTCATGAACAACCTCGACCCCGAGGTGGCTGGGGATCCGGCCAACCTCATCGTCTACGGGGGAACGGGCAAGGCCGCCCGCTCCTGGGAGGATTTCGACCGGATCGTGCGTTGTCTTAGGGAGCTCGAGAACGACGAGACCCTCGTGGTTCAGTCCGGAAGGGCGGTGGCCATCTTCAAGACCCACGAGGACGCGCCGCGGGTGCTCATCGTGAACGCCATGCTCGTGCCGGAGTGGGCCACCTGGGAGAA
>CALDGA010000189.1 GCA_937942085.1 uncultured Flavobacteriales bacterium | reverse complement strand
CGGGGCACATTAAATTTGCCCATTGGGGATGTCGCGGTCACCGGATTGGGATGGTTGGATCGTGAATGGTCATCTCAGCCACTTGATGCGGATCAACTTGGATGGGACTGGTTTTCATTGCATTTTGACAGTGGTGAGCGTTTGATGGGGTTCGGACTTCGCGATGCGAATGGACAATCATTTTCATATGCAAGTTGGATTACCGCGGATGGGGACGTAACACCCTCAAATGATTTGCGCATAACACCGCTACGGTGGGCAAATATTGCTGATCGTGTGGTGCCAGTGGATTGGCGATTAGAATTGCCATCACAAAGTTTGGATATCACAACGAAAGCCCTGAACGACGACAGTTGGCAATCAACCTTGTTTCCGTATTGGGAGGGCCCCGTCTTTGCCACGGGTTCGCATCAAGGACGCGGGTATTTGGAAATGACTGGGTATTAATCCGAATTGCCAGATGGTTTAGACATACTTTTTCTGCTGGGTGGATAGGGATAAACGTAAAATGTAAAATACATGCCGCGTTGGGTTTTGACGCGCATGACCGAACTAAACCTACGCAAAGATTGGCATTATCAAACCATAACGTTGTTGCAAGAATGTTATTTTGTCTTGAACATTTGTCGATTGATCTAAACGGAGTGGTACCAATGTGGATAGAGTACTATGTATCGCTTACTTATAATCATAATATGCTTTTTCTTGTCAGGATGCCTTGAAACAATGAATTACGCAAAATCTCCCAATTTTAACGAACAAAAACAACGGTTTCAGCATCCTGCAGGCGATCCAAGCAATAAGACAGTCGCAGATCTGTTTAAAATGATGAGAGAATTCTCTAATCGTGCAAGCGATCAATTAGAGACACAGGGATTTCCCGTTACGTACTCTGATCAGAACACGCTATCCGCATTTTTCGAAAGTGTGATATGGATTGGTCAGTCAAGTATATTATTGAACCACAATGGTGTTACGATTTTGACAGATCCGCATTTTTCAGGCCGCGCATCTCCGGTTGGATTTGCTGGACCCAAGAGAGTTACCCCAGCTCCATTTGAAATATCTGATTTACCTATCGTTGATGTCGTGCTGATCAGTCATAACCACTATGACCATCTAGATCGTACAAGCATTGCGGATTTGATTGCCTATCAACCGTCAATCAAGTTTTTCGTACCCCTTGGGCTTGCCAAAACGTTAAGAAAATGGGGTGCAAATGACGTAACAGAATTAGACTGGTGGCAGACCGCCATGCTGAACGGGATAGAAATACAACCAACACCGGTACAACATTGGTCAAAACGGTCTTTCTTTGATCGAAATAAATCTCTTTGGGCCGGATGGATGGTGAAATGGAGCGATTTTTCATTCTATTTCGCTGGGGATAGTGGATATTCAGACGACTTTAAAGAAACAGCCAAAAGATTAGGCAGTCCAACAATAGCAGCCATTCCAATTGGGGCCTATGAACCGCGTGATTTTATGAAGGCTGCGCATATGAACCCAGAAGAGGCTGTGCAAACTTTTGTCGACCTTGGAGCAAAATATGCCTTTGCCATTCATTGGGGAACATTCAAATTAACGACGGAACCAATGGGTGAACCAAAAGTGCGATTAAGGCATAGTCTGACGGAAAATGATATCGCTTTGCACCGGTTTCGCGCCCTACAACATGGCGAAGAATGGCGAACTCCAATTCGTGAAAAGTGACGTCGCAAGTATTTCTTGAATGTCCTGACAACCTATGCAGTGTTTCGAGTGCTTAACAGCCGGTCTGTTCTTCTTATCCGGTGCCCTGACAGGGTAACCAGCCGACATTAGGTGGTGAGGACGAGGCAGTTGCGTGACTTAACAAAATAGCCTCGCCCTCGAGGATACAATGCTAAGGAAAACATTGTAATCGTTCTTACGGTTGGGGGTGCAGTAGAGATCATTTTGTGCAGCGCAACAGAATTGCGCCTCACTCTTTATTTCTTTTGAAATGGCTGATGAGTTGCATTAAATTCTGCTTCGTATTGTGCTTTTAGAAGGATGGCTTTGACCATCTTCTGCGTTTCGCTGAGTGTTGTCCAATTGTCTTGGTCACCCCCGCAAAGAGAGCAGTCACATACATAATCATCCTTTCGTCCAGTCAAACCTCTGAATCCATATGGCGGTATCATCATATATCCATTCTGGCTGCCCTTGGGCCTTGCTTGTGCCTTGGGGCGTAATTCTGCACGCGATGGGCAGTGCGTGACCTATGCTGTCTTCATGCAACTCGTTATTAGAGGATATGGAACAAGTCAGAAAAAGATCAAATGAGCGCGCCATATATCTGTTTAACCTTATGGCAGATCTGCTGTGCTATTAGGCATTAAAAAAATAAAAATCAGTTTGAAAAATGATCTTACAGATTTTGGCAAACACGGATCGCGTCTAAAACGGCTGCGTGAATATTTCGACCAGTCACTGCATCACCAATTCTTGCTAGGTAAAATTGGCCGTTTTCGTTCACCTTCAAAAAGGGCGACTGCCCTTGGATTAAGGCGTTTTGATCAAGTTGGCCAAAATTAAGGGAATGGTCCTTCAACTTATGATACAAACCATCCAAGGGCATAAGGCCATGTTCATATACAACATGATCTGCCACTCGTTCATTGATTTCATCTGTGAGAACATTCTTTAACAAAACTTTAAGCCTGTTTCCGTCTTTTGAAATGGAGTGCAAGTCATACAAACATTGAAAATTGACACCATTTGAAGCCAAGTCGCGCATGGCGACTGATGATGTTGTGGGGCCCAAGTCTTGCATTATTGTACGATCTGGAGTGACAAACTCCACTCTGCAGCCTTCATGTGCCAATTTATCTGCTGCAACGGATGCCGCGTGATCACCCACTTCGTCAATCAAAACCACATTTCCTGAAACGCGTACCTCTCCGCTTAAGATATCCCAAGCGCTCGTGGCGAGCTCGCCTCCGGGTACTCTCAGTGCCTCGGGCCAACCTCCACTTGCAATTATTACAACGTCTGGCGCCTCTTTAGTAATATCGGCGGGTTCAACAAAGGTGTTCAAGCGAACATCAACACTAAGAGTTTGAATTTCGTTTACTAACCAATCTTTGACGCCTTTTACCTGTCGTCTGGTCTGTCCTTTATCGGCAAGATTTAATTGTCCGCCAAGGCGATCAGTTGCTTCAAATAGAACAACTGTATGTCCTCGCGATGCGGAAACGCGCGCAGCCTCTAGACCAGCTGGCCCTCCTCCGACAATCACTACTTTTTTTGATGTTTGTGCTGATTGTATGATGTGCGATATCGTTTGTTCACGACCAGAGGCTGCATTATGTCCACACACGGCCGGCTTGCCTTGGTTTACTCTATCTACGCAGTACCCGAGCCCTACGCATGGCCTGATCCGATCCTTATTTCCGTCACGCAATTTACGAATGAGATATGGATCGGCAATGTGTGCGCGTGTCATACCAACAAGGTCAACATATCCACCTGAAACCGCGTGATTTGCGGTCGCAAGATCGGCGATCCCACCGGCGTGCAGAATTGGGAGTGAAACTTCATTCCGAATTCTTTGGGCGATAGTGAGGTGGGGGGCAGATGGGAGTCCCATCGGCCTGACCCATTCGGCCAAACCTAAATCATCGTAAGGTGCCCCGGCAACAACGTTGATCAAATCGACATTGCCACTGCGGTCCAACAATTTCGCAGCGTTCACGCAATCATCAGCGGTTAAGCCATGCTTCGATAACTCGTCACCAGTCACCCGAATTGAAATCACAAAATCTGATCCGACCGCGGCTCTCATGGCGTCCAAGACACGCAATGTAATGCGCATACGATTTTCTAAGTCTCCGCCATAGTCGTCCGTTCTGAAATTGGTTTGTGGCGATAAAAATTGACCGAGCAAATGTGAGTGAGACAGTATTTCTATTCCATCAAATCCGCCTTGTTCGCAGCGACGTGCAGCAGCAGAAAAGTTTTCAACAACACGATCGATATCTTCGTGTTCCATCACTTTTGGGAATGCCCGATGCGCTCTTTCTCGTACTGCGGACGGTGCTATGACAGGAAGCCAATCTCCGTCATCCCACGATGTTCGCCTGCCCATATGCGTGATCTGGCACATAACCGCAGCACCATGTGATTTAACCCCGTCAGTCAGACGCTGAAACCATGGAATGATCGTATCATCCCCAGCATAAAGTTGTCCAAAAACCGAGGGGCTTTCCGGCGAGATGTTGGTTGAGCCACCAATCATGGTTAAGGCGACTCCGCCTTTTGCTTTTTCCTCGTGATATAAACGGTAGCGATCCTTCGGGTGACCTTTCTCCACAAAATTAGGAGCATGCGATGTGCTAACTATTCTGTTCCTCAGGTGCAGGTTTTTCAATTTGAAGGGATCTAGCAGTTTATTCATTTTGTTTTCTTGCGCTAAATTCTAAGGATCACAGGTCTCTAATTGCTGATATACTGGTTTCATATTGATCAATATGTGCATCAATGAAATTGTTTTGCACCCAAAAACTGTAATCATGAATTTAAAGTTCATAAAATTCAATTTCATGTCTCCCCATACCCCTTAAACTGTTTCAGACGGTGTTCGATTGTTGCTAATTAATTTTGGTTGTGTAGGTTCGCGATACAGATCGTGAACGCAAATCCGTGGAGTTACCCATGTCAAAAGATGATAGTCTGACGCCATATCAATTGCCCTTTCCACCCGAGGCCCTAGAAGAAATTGTTGTACCGAACGCTGCTGCGCTTGATGATCGCGAATGGGTCCCGCAGGCTGAAAATGTATGGTTCCGTCCGCTGTGTTTAAACCGATCACAAGGCTATTGGATGAATTTACTTAAGGTGAAGCAGGCTGGTGTACTGTCGCGTCATCGCCATGCACAACCTGTGCATGGGTGGGTAATTAAAGGAAAATGGCACTATTTAGAGCATGATTGGGTGGCGACAGAAGGCAGTTATGTCTTTGAACCACCGGGTGAAACACATACTTTGGTTGTGCCTGAAGGCGTTGACGAAATGATTATTTTTTTCAGGTGAATGGTGTTATGATTTACGTTGATCCAATGGGTGAAACACTTGGGTATGAAGATGTGTTAACAAAGATAGACATGTGCAAACGTAATTATGAAGCTGTCGGTTTGGGCGCTGATTACGTTCAGCGTTATATGCGTTAGTTTTCGAAAGCTGTG
>CALDGA010000188.1 GCA_937942085.1 uncultured Flavobacteriales bacterium | reverse complement strand
TGCCCTCACACCCAATACGATCACGAATGCGGAGGTCTTGCGTCGGGAGCTGGAACGAGTGCGGCGGCAAGGCTATGCCACAGATTGGGAGGAGTTCCACGAGGGCAACATCTGTGTGGCTGCCCCTGTGCGCAACTATCGCGGGAAGGCGGTGGCTGCAGTTTCTGTCTCTTTTCCCAAGGCTCATCTCACCCATGATTCTCTTGACCATTTTGTGCAAGCGGTGATGCGCGGCGCCCACGAGGTTTCCTCTGCCATGGGATACTCTATGATGCCTCAGAACTAACGATTACCGAAGGTGTTGTAGTTGGCTCAGAATGACTGTTACCCATGGAGACACTGAAACGGTACAAGTTCTTTTAGCTCCTGCGTTCTGGTCCCCCGAAGTTCAGGGTCTTGTAAACCTCCCTTAACCTGGCCTTGGTTTCCTCGCTCGCCCAAGGGGAGGCCAGGCCCCTCGGGTACAGCGTGTATATTCGATCGTACTTCTTGCGCACTTTGCTCCCCACCCGCTCCTTCGCGAGGAGCTTCCGTACGGGCTGGAAGAAATTCAAGAACAGCCCAGAGATCGCATAGATGGCTTTCATAAGGGCCAGGGCCTCTGGGGATTCGTACCTGCCATACCCCACCAGTTTCCGCACCGCCGACCAATTTTTCTCTTCCCCATGAGCCTGGTCGTTCTTTTCCGGCCGGCAACGGGTGAACATGATCTTGTGGGCCTGGTAGTACCGGGAAAAGTTTCCATTTAGGAAGGCGCTATCGTTGTCGAAATCGATCCCAAGAAGCGGGAAGGGAAGGTTTCCCTGGATCTGGTCGATGGCCTCCTGCACGCTCTTTTGGCTGCGGTTGGAGAGGACCGCAAGCTCACACCAGCAGGTGTCGATGTCCACCGCCGCCAGCGTGTGTAGGTGCTCGCCCTTGGTGCTTTCCCAAAAGTGGCACAACATCCATCTCCAGAAACCCAGGTTTACCCTCGTCCCAGTGCGCGAAGGTCCGCACGGGGACCTGGTGCCTAAGGAAGGTCCCGGGCTTGGCGGTCGTGTGCCCTCGCAGGGGTTTCGGGCGTTGAGGACGAAGCATCCGATCGATGGTGGCCGGGCTTATCTGCAGGAGAAGCCGCTCCGTCTCTGGCCGAATCCGGATCCCCCCATGGCGCTTAAGGACAGCCAGCGTTTCGGGAAGGGAAGGAGCTAGACGCTTGGGAGGGATTCGGCTGCAGGCCTCCCAGACCGCAAGAAGCGTGGCCTTCACGTCCGGGGTGTACTGGTAGAGCCGTCCAGGGCGGTGCAGGTGGGGCGGGGGGTACCCCTGACGCAGGAGCCGAATGGCCGGTTTGCGGTGGTAACCCGCGAGGGCCACGAATTCCTTGAGAATCCGGCCTTTCTCCTTGCGGCTGGCTCGAAGGTACCTGCGCCGCCAACTCTCCACAAGCTCCCGTATACTTATGGGGTCATTGGTTCCTCTCGTGAACTTCGGTAACCGGAATTTCGAGGAATCGATGACTCCTTCGGTAACACTTTCGACGAGGCAACTCGTACGCTTGACAAGGTTGCCGATGAGAGGTATAATGATACGGTGTTACGTGATGGCTAACAAAACATTAACATCGAGAGAAGGCGTTCAGTCAGTCTATCGAGCCCTCAAGCTTCTGGAGTATATCTGTATGTTGGGTAACAAGCGAGGCGTGAGCCTTTCGGAGTTAAGCAATTTTGTGGGGTTGAGCAAGCCCAGTGTCTATCGGATTATTAAAACCCTGCAAGGTTTTCGTCTTGTATATAAGGAACATGAGACTGGCTTTTACCACCCTGGTCCGGGTTTGATCGAACTTGCTCAGAAAGTATTAGAACATCTTGAAGTTAGAAACCTGGCTCTTCCCTATTTAGATGAACTCCAAAGGAAAACAAACGAAACGGTGCATTTAGCCGTCTTGGAGTCTGGAGAGGTCGTATATATTGAGAAAAGGGAGAGCACCCAAACTATTCGCATGTACTCTGCTGTTGGAAGGCGGGCTCCGGCTCATTGTACAGGCCTTGGTAAGGCAATGTTGGCGTTTCTCCCGGATCGAGAGCGACGACAGATTCTCGAAGAAAAAGGGCTTATGGCCTACACTTCAAAGACCATTACCTCAATTGCAGATTTTGAAAGGGAGTGCGCACGCATACGCTCCTGCGGTTTCGCTCTTGACCTTGGAGAACATGAGGAAGACATTCGCTGTGTAGCTGCCCCCATTTTTGATCACCGTGGCAGGCCTATAGCCGCCTTGAGTGTGGCGATTCCAGCCTTCCGCACTGACAAAGAGCGGCTTGAAATGCTGGGTCCAGAAGTGGTTAAGGTAACACAAGAAATCTCTAGAAAGCTTGGCTATAGTAGTGGTGTTTAGGAGGTTGGCGTTGCGAAATGTTGAGAAAAAGGTAGGTCATCGGCTCCTACCGGAATTGGTTGAAGGTTTTCAGAAATTGTTGTCGATTTATAGTCCTTCGTGTGTAGTTGCTGATGCCATGGAAAGAGCTGGCGTAATGGTCAGTGCCATAAAGCCGGTTAGTGGGAAAAGGTTTGTTGGGCTGGCGCTTACGGTGCAGCTTTATCCTGGGGATTTGGTGGACTGCTTAGATGCTCTGGCGGCGGCCCAAGCTGGTGATGCAATTGTAGTGGACGCCCGTGGTGAAACAGAAACCTCCGTCTGGGGGGGTCTTATGGCAGGCCTTTGCCAGCAAAAAGGCGTTGCTGGGGCTGTAGTGGATGGGGCTGTGAGGGATATCGACGAGATTCGAGATCTCGGCTTCCCTCTATGGGCTCGGGCGGTAGTACCGCGGTCCACACATTCTCCTTACTCTAAGCGACTTGGGCCTATTAAGATCAATGTTCCCATTACATGTGGCGGTGTACTTGTATATCCTGGGGATATTGTGCTTGCTGATGAGATAGGAGTTGTTGTTGTTCCTCGCCAAGATGCGGAAAGGGTTTTGAAAAAAGCCGAACAGCTTGCTGAAAACGAAGAAAAAATTCGTAAAAGAATCCGCGAAGGGAAGTGCTTGGAGGAGATTTTGGAAGAATTCGGCCGGTTGTGATCTGAAACAAGGCCGGGTAAGGAGGTGCATGAGCGGAGAAAAAATCTTAGTGTGAAGTGGATCGAAAATTATCACAAGGAGGTGCAATATGACTTGGCGAAAATGGGTGCTTGGACTCGTGTTGGCAGGTTTAGGTTTTCTGGCTCTCGCTGATCCTGTTGCCGAAAGGGCTCTTGCAGGGTTACGGGAGCTCATGAACGCTGGTGTGATCAGGCCAGGGCAGACGTTCCGAATTATGATCCATTCAGGACAGCGTGGGCAGCTTGCACCAGCAGTTGAAGAACTTAGCAGGCTGACCGGGCTTAAGATTGAACTGGTTGTGATCGGCTACGAAGCAGACATTTATAACAAAGCCATGCATGAGGCAATCGTTCGTTCCGGTGACTATGACCTATTTCTGACGTTTTGTAACTGGATTGGTGATATGGCTGAAGCGGGTTTGATTGTTCCCTTGGATAGCTGGATCAAAAAGTATGACCCCGAAATCCACACCGGCCCGAATGCATATGTAAAACCGCTTGACTTATTTACCACCCAATATGGCGGTCACTATTACGCTCTCGGGATGGACAATGACGCACTCGTGCTTTTCTATCGTAAAGATCTTCTAGAGGATCCCAATGAGCAAGCCGTATTTGAAGCTCGCTATGGGCGGCCGCTTCGTCTCCCCGAGACTTGGGAAGAGTTTGACTTGATTACCGAATTTTTTGATCGCCCTGAACAAGGCCTACGGGGCGCCCATCTTTACCTCACAAGACAGTTTGCGTACACCTCGTGGGCACCTCGTTTTATCGCCAAGGGCGGCATTTATTTTGATCCTTTAACAATGGACCCGCGGATTGACACCCCCGAAGGGGTCGAAGCACTTAAAGAAGTCCTAGCGCTTCAGAAGCACATGTTCCCTGAAACATACACAGGGGACTGGTCTGCAGCCTACACGTTCTTCCCCGAAGGGAAGGTTTTCTGGACCATAGCCTGGGCTTCGCTTGGGCACTGGGCTTCAGATCCAGAGACTTCGAAGATCGC
This sequence comes from uncultured Flavobacteriales bacterium, assembly GCA_937942085.1. Lineage (GTDB taxonomy): Bacteria > Bacteroidota > Bacteroidia > Flavobacteriales > Schleiferiaceae > UBA10364. Next base: position 7,430 of record CALDGA010000188.1, on the reverse strand, counting down.
CGGCAAGGTAGGTTTTGCCCAACTTCCGGGCGAGTATCATGAGGGGGAGTTGTACCGGGCAACTCCGCATGTGGTGGGATGGAGTCTCTCGGTTTCTCGGTACGGCAAAGCTCCTGAGGCTGCGTACCTCATCGCACAATGGCTGAACAGCCCATCGGTTAGCGCGCAGTGCATCACTCGTACTGGTACGCTTGACCCCTTCCGTCTAAATCACTTCAAGGATCCAAATCTTTTGGCTGCTTATGGGCCTGCGCTAGGTCCGGTGCTTCTGCTTAACGCGGAACAGTCGTTCCCTGACATCTCCCTGCGCGGCGCAAATGAATATCTGGACGTGTTGAACCTTAACCTCAATGCTGCTGCTGCAGGCCTTCTTACCCCTGAGGAAGCGTTGAGCCAGACAGCGAGGGCGTGGCAAGAGATCACGGACCGGTTGGGGCGGGGAAGGCAAATCGAGTCATGGCAACAGGAGATCCTGCGCTATCCCCGCCACATTCGCGAATTATGGGTGAAGTTAGGCAAAGTACCCCCTGAGTTGGCTGGGCTTTGAAGAAGGGCGAACCCAGGGCTCGGGGGTATTCCCGAGCCCTGGGTTATGGTCTGTTTCCATGGCGACGAAGGGGCACTAATGATCAAGGAAAAGGGCAAATTCAAACGAGCTACTAGCAGTATAGGCAGTATAGCAAATCTCCTTAATAGAGAGTCGGTTTTCAAGATCATGCTTGTCACACCAATGCAGTTGCTCCTCTCTTTTCTTCTCGTTCCCCCCTTTGCAATCGTTATCTATCTTGCACTAGTAAACTGGCAACCCATTTTTGGGTCTTGGACTGAAGCTCCTTTTGTCGGTGTTTCTAACTTTGTAAGGTTATTTAGCGATCGCCAGTTTTTCTGGGCTTTGGCAAGAACTGTTGTTATAGTCGCTATTTCAGTGAGTTTTCAATTTATATTAGGTATGGCATTGGCGTTATTGTTTAACCGTGAGTTTCATGGGAAGAAGGTGTGCGTCTCTGTCATCCTTTATCCTATGATGTTACCTTGGGTAGTTGTGGGGTTCATTTTTTACCTGCTTTTTCTTGATCATGGGCCTGTAAACTACGTGATTTCTTCAGTTTTTGGGCCTGGTGCAACCGTATCTTGGTTCAGCAGTTCTGTAACAGCGCTGGTAGCGATTATCCTTGCAGACATATGGCAATGGACTCCGTTTATGTTCCTCATGAGTTACTCTGCCTTGGGTGCTGTGCCCAAGGAGTTACGTGAAGCAGCCATGACCCTAGGAGCAAACCTGTGGCAAATATTTCGATACGTTACATTTCCTACTATCAAGCCAGTGGTTCTGATCGCTTTGATCATCAGGGCGTTGGAATGCTTTAAAATCTTCGACTTGATATTCATCATGACTCGAGGAGGGCCTGGAGTTTCGACGGAGAGCATGTCGCTTTACATTTACAGGATGGGATTTCGATATGGCCAACTATCCTTTGCGGCAGCTGTAGCCATTGTTGTGCTTGTGGCAATCTCACTCGTTGCTCGAATAGGGGTCAGGCCCCTTCTTAAGGAGGAGCTATGAAAATGCTTGGAAGCCGAAGGGTTGGCGCATCACAGGTTGTTAGACCGAAAAGCACGATTTTCTGGATATTACGGTGGGCAGCAATTTTAGCAACACTTGCTTTCTTTTCGTTTCCGACGGTATGGCTTCTTTCCATTTCATTCAAACCCCCGATAGAGTGGATGGCATTTCCACCAACGCTTGTGCCACGTAATCCGACTTTCGACAACTACGTGGTGCTGTTCAGACCAGAGCTCCCCAAGGGTACTGCTGGGGCCATGCTGAGAGTCACTGAACCAGTAACCAAGTCTTTTGTAAACAGCTTTATCATCGTACCTGTTGCCACATTTATATCTGTGGTTTGTGGATTCTTGGCTGCGTACGCAGTCACTCGATTTCGGGTCGGAGGAGCATTTATGCCTTTCTTTGTTCTTACCACACGAATGTTTCCTCCCGCAGCTTTTGCTGTACCGCTTCTGCTTTACTATCGATGGCTCAGACTCATTGATACGCCAATTGGACTCATTGTTATCTACGCCGGTTTCACTCTGGCGTTTTCGCTATGGATGACCAAGGGATTCATCGAGGGAGTTCCTCGACACGTGGAGGAAGCGGCGATTCTAGACGGAGCCTCTCCATGGCGGGTGCTTTTCACGATTACACTCCCCTTGGTGAAAGGGGGGCTTGCTGCTACAACTCTGTTCGTGTTTATCTTGAATTGGACTGAATTCCTCTACGCTTTAATCTTTACATCCACTCGCTCTATCACGGTTCCAGTACAGCTTTCCCATTATGTAGGAGCTGTGGGGAGATTCTACGGACCGCAAGCGGCTCTAGGGGTGGTGGCATCTATCCCAGTGGTGGCTCTAGGGTATATGATTCAAAAGTATCTCGTGACTGGCTTCAGTTTTGGGCTTTTGAAGAGGTGATATGAATGGAAAACAAGCTGGGGCCAGAAAGAAACGTGCTCCTTTCCCTTAAAGGAGTGCATAAAGAATTCAATGGTTTCGTGGCTGTTAACCGTATAGACCTTGACGTTTACGAGGGAGAATTCTTGTGCTTCTTAGGCCCATCGGGCTGCGGGAAAACAACCACCTTGCGAATGATAGCTGGGCTTGAAACGCCCACCGATGGCGAAATATACCTAAAAGGGCAACGCATTACTCATATGCCTCCGCAGCAGAGGAACATTGGTTTTGTCTTCCAGAATTACGCTCTGTTTTGGCATATGACCGTTTATGATAATTTGGCTTTTGGCCTCAGGATAAGAAGGCTTTCCCCCAAAGAGATAGATCGAAGAATTCGCGAAGTGGCTGAGAGGTTTGAGCTAACAGATGTTCTTAGGAAGAAAGCCACCTATCTCGACCTAAGCTCCATGCAACGTGTGGCGCTTGCAAGAGCTATTCTTATTGAACCTTACCTCTTGCTTCTGGATGAGCCCCTTAACAACATTCGCCCGGGCCTACGCGAACTTATGAGAGCTGATCTGAAACGCATGCAACGTGACCTTGGATGTACCATGATTTACGTTACGCATGATCAGGAGGAAGCGATGACTCTGGGCGATCGAATCCTGGTGATGAACGAGGGTAGAGTTGAGCAAATAGGCTCTCCGCTAGAGATTTATCAGCAGCCTGTTAACCTATTTGTCGCGGGATTTATAGGCCGTCCTCCTATGAACCTGATTCCAGTCCAGTACGAGGTGACTGCGGAACAGGCTTGGGTTGTATGGAAGGGCTATCGATGGTCTGTGAACAGCGTTAAAGAGCAAGTGGAAAAAAGCAAGCCTGAAAGAGGGCTAGTCTTAGGGATTCGGCCCGAGCATGTTCGGCTGAGTCCAGAGGGCCTAGGTATTCCTGCTTTGGTCGAGGTTGTACAACCCCTTGGTCGAAAAGACATATTGGTCTTAAAAATTGAAGACACTTTGCTTCAAGCTGTCGTCTACGGCGGTGCGAAGGTGAGGGAAGGGGCTATAATATGGGTAGAGGTTCCCCTCCGTGACGCGCATCTCTTCAGTGCTGATACTGGGAGGGCGGTGGCTCATGGCATCGGTTGAAGTCAAAAACGTTAAGAAAACGTTTGGCAAAGTTGTAGCTTTAAATCGATTGAGTTTTAAAATTGAAGACGCTGAATTGTTTGGCTTGCTTGCGCCACCGGGCGCGGGGAAAACCACGGTTTTACGAATCATTGCTGGTTTGGAACGCCCGGAAGAAGGAGAGGTACTTATCGGTGGGCATGTTGTTAACGATGTGCCCCCTCAGCTGAGAGACGTAGCCATGGTTTTTGAGGATGTGGCGCTCTATCCGCATCTTACCGGGTTTGAAAACATCGCCTATCCTTTGAGGCTTCGAAAATTGCCGCGATCAGAGATCGAACGACGGGTTAAAGAAACTGCAAAATTGCTGCATGTAGAGCACCTCTTGGGGCGCAAACCAAACACTTTTAGCGGGGGTGAACGCCGGCGAGTAGCCATTGCTCGTGCGTTGGTGCGAAGACCGCGTGTATTGCTTCTGGATCAGCCTTTTACAGATTTGGATGCCAAAATTCGTCAGGAAATGACTGCGGAACTTAAAAAGTTGCAAACCGATGTTAAGCAAACCATGGTTTTGGCTACCCATGATTTTGAAGAGGCGATGATTGCTGATCGCATTGCAATTATGCATAACGGTGAAATCCAGCAAATCGCACCGCCGCGGGAGGTTTATGATAGGCCAGCTACGACCTTTGTAGCAGAGTTTGTTGGTAGTCCCGCCATGAACTTGTTTGAATGCCGGGTTGAGACCCGGCAAGGCGGGACTCAATTCCTGCACGACGGGTTCACATTCACTCTAATAGGAAGATATTTGCCCGGAGTCTCTAAGGTTGTGCTCGGGATCCGTCCCGAAAAAATCGTGCACGTGGAAGGGGGGCCTGTGCGGGCTCAGGTAGAAGTAATTCAGGTATTAGGAGAAGAAGGGATTGTTGACCTAAAGTTACCGGATGGGACGAGGTTTAAATGGCTTGTGGGTGAGCAGGAACTTCACATGTTGGACAGAGGAATGGAGTTGCCGTTTGTTTTTCCGTCTACGGAGCTGCACTTCTACGATGGAGAAACAGGAGTTCGTTTGTGTTTGTTCGACAAGGGTAATGAGGAGGAATAAATGAAGGTTATAGATGCTCATGCGCATTTGGGAAGATGTCGGGTGTTTGACCTTGAGGTTAGCGCTCACGAGCTCTTGGCGGCCATGGATATAAATGGGATTGATGCCGCCATCGTTATGCCTTTTCCAGGAGCTCCCGACCCGCGAAAGGTGCATGACGACATCGCAGAGCTTGCTCAAGCACACCCAGGGCGCATTTACGGCATGGTCAACTTGAGCCCCCATTGCGATCCTGATGCGTACTTTAAAGAAGCGGAGAGATGTGTAAGGGACTTAGGTTTTGTGGGATTAAAACTACACACGATTGGACATGCCATTAATCCTCTAAGTCAGGATGCTGCTACAGTGTTCGAGACGGCAAAGGAGTTGGGCATACCCGTAATGGTTCATTCGGGGCCGGGGACACCGTTTGCCTTACCTTCCCATCTGATACCTCGTGCTAAGGATTTTCCAAACGTGCCTATTGTGATAGCGCATGCGGGTTTCACTCTTTACACAGGAGAAGCGTATGTAGTCGCTAGAGAATGCCCTAATGTCTATCTTGAAACTTCTTGGCTCTTTCCTGATGATCTCCGCTGGCTTGTCCGTGCTGTTGGTGCAGAACGCATTATGATGGGAACAGATCTCCCGCGTAATGTGGCTCCTACGCTGGTGGTTTGTGAGGCAGCTGCACTTACACCAGAAGAAAAGCGGTGGTACCTAGGGGCCACTGCCGCACGTGTTTTCAAGATCAGGTTCTAGTGATTAGGAGGTGTGTGATGAGGCTAAAAGGAAAAGTAGCCGTGGTTACAGGCGCAGCCATGGGTATAGGTAAAGGTATCGCCAAGGTTTTTGCTCAAGAGGGTGCACGTGTGGCTCTTGTAGACATCAATGAGGAAGAAGGACTTAAGACAACCGAGGAGATCAATAATATGGGTGGAGAAGCGTACTTCGTAAACGCGGACGTGGCTAATGAGGAAGAGGTTAAAAGTATGGTTCAAGCGGTGATTAGCCGGTTCGGCTTAGTCCACGTTCTGGTTAACAATGCTGGGATTGGTGTTTATAAAAGCGTTCTTGAGACATCATCGGAGGAATGGGACAGATGTTTAGGTGTAAATCTTAAAGGAGTTTTTCTATGCTCTAAGTACCTGATCCCTTATATAAAAATGGCCGGAGGCGGTGCCATAATAAATATAGCTTCTGTTCACGCTGTAGCTACGGTAGCCCGTACAGCTCCATACGCAGCGTCTAAGGGAGGGGTGTTGGCGCTTACTAGGAACATGGCCATTGATTATGCTAAGGACAACATTCGTGTCAATGCTATATGTCCAGGATGGGTATATACACCGCTCATTGAAAGCATTTTCCGCGCGTCGGGGAACCCCGAGGGAATGAGAAAAAGGATCACGCAGAGGCAGCTTCTAGGACGATTGGGAACACCCGAAGATATAGGGTATGCTGCGCTTTACCTGGCTTCAGACGAGGCTGCGTTTGTTACAGGTACCGCTCTCTTCGTTGACGGAGGGCTAACCGCTGTCTTGGAAGAATGGTGACCCAATCGAATTGTAGAGGTTGTGGCATTTAGAGGTTCGTTAACAGAATTTTTTGGAAAGCGGCATACCAATACATGTTCAAGCGCTGCAAGGCGTGGTTCATCTCGGGGCAAGCTCCTTGGCAGGGCGGTCGTACGCGTCATGATAAACATTCCTTTTGTGCCCGCTCAACATTGCCTAGGAGGAATTTCATGGACTCACAATTAGCCCAGGCAAACATTTTCAAATGTTCCGGATGCTCAGCTTGCTGTTTGTGTCCGGGGTCAATGTTCTAGTGATCCCTCATTTTAAGCCAGACGCTCTTGAAATGGCCACTAAAATTGGCATCATTGGCACCGTGCCGCGTACCGAATCTTTGCGACGCGGAAGGCATGAATTGAAAGGCAGGCCATGCCCAAAAAGTGATTTGCAGTCCTTAGTGAGCGAGCTTAGATGCTACACGAATCTTTGGGCTTTCAGTGCATCATACAAGGAGGCCTATGCGTTTTTTCCCTTAGGCATCCAGGGCTATTGGTGGTACTTTCACACCAGAGCCAGGACGACTAATCAATGCAGTGAAGCGGGGAACAAAAGTGGTGAGGTTCGGGGAGAGAGAGTGGAAAAAGATAAGGTTTCTGTCACCTGTTCGTAGGCAAACCGAAGGGACGGCTAGAATGGTGCCAGCTGTGTGGATTTGCAGAAGTGTGAATGGGAAGCTAACATGTGGTCAGACACAATGAACGTGGTATTACGGCGGTAAGCGAGAAAGGAAGATTTTTGCAGTAGGTGGCCTCGGGTCGAGAAGGGCATTGCAAAAATTTAGGCAATGTAGCCGTGTTCCTGGCTCTAAATGCTACTCGCTGCCTTGCCCGTGGTGGTGTGCCTAACTACCCGGCAGCAATACATTATAACAAAATTTAGTTGACAAGAAAAAACACGGGATTATCTTTGGCTGAGAAAGGGGGTACGGTGAGTAGATCGGAAATCTTGGAGAAAATCGTAAACTCTGGCGTCTTGGGAATAATCCGGGTGCAAACCGGGACTGATTTATCACGAATTGCTGAAGCACTCTATTCAGGGGGGCTTCTATGCTTGGAGATCACAATGAATACTCCTGGAGCCCTGCGCGCTATTGAGGCAGCGCGAGAGGAGTTCTCCGATGTGCTGATGGGAGCAGGCACAGTGCTTGACGCTGCCACCGCCTGCCAAGCCATCCTCGCCGGAGCTCAGTTCCTA
>CALDGA010000187.1 GCA_937942085.1 uncultured Flavobacteriales bacterium | reverse complement strand
AATCGGGCTGAGATTAAAATCCACGCCTAAGCCTGAGCTGGAGAGCGAGCGGAGGGCGAAGGTTAAGTTTAGCGCCGTCTCCATCCCCGAGCCGATCCTCGAGGAGATAGACCGCCTAATCGAGGAGCTGGGCTACTGGCCGAGCCGCTCAACCTTCGCCCGTGAAGCCTGCCTAGAGAAGATTGAGCGCGAACGGGAACGCCTGGAGAAGCTCAAGCGCAAGGTTGGGGAAGAGTAGGGGATAGGCGTCTTCTCCCCTCAGTCCGCGCCTTCCCAGCCGGGCGCGTAAAAATAAGCGCTGGGGGAGCCGGACGACCCGGTTATGATTGCCCCTGTCCAAAGCGATTAAAGGGGGAATGTAAAAGGGAGGAGAAAAGGAGTGTGATGCATAAATGAAGAGTAAGGCGTCTGCTTTGTTTGCAGTTGTGCTTATTGCTTTGGCTGTTTTGGGCTTCAGCTATGCGTGGTGGACAGAAACCTTAACGATTAGCGGCACCATAACAACTGGGGAGCTTGACGTAGAGTTCACAGGAGCATATACGTCAACATGTTCGGATTACATGACGTGCACGGTTAATTTTGAGGGTGGTGGAGAAGCCGACCCAACTCCCGGCGACTTAAGCAAGATGACGGTTACTGTTAATAATGGTTATCCATCTGGCTGGTGCAACATAACCTTCACAATTCGTAACTGTGGCACAATACCTGCGAAGGTGAAAGCAATAAACATTTCCCCGGTTTCAGGGCTTGAAATTTCAATGGAGGGTTTAAGCGTTGGCACACAAATAAATCCAAACGGAACCGTTTCTCCGGCATTGAAGATACACGTAGCTGAAGGCGCAGCAGAGAATTCGCAATACACGTTCACCGTGACTATTGAGTTTGACCAGTGGAACAAAACTTAGCTTTGGAGGGTGAAAAGTCATGAAGTTCTCAAAGGGTTATGCCCTTCCAATGCTTCTTGTCATTGCGCTTGGAGCCATAGGCTTTAGCTACGCATGGTGGACAGAAACACTCGTAATAGACCCAACAGTGAAGACAGGCGAATTGAAGGTTGCATTTGTAAATGGGGAGGCTTCGAATAAGGACTGGAATAGGCCTAATTGGCGCACTTATGGAGCAGCACCATACGTTACCCGCACATGGGATTGGTCGCCTGACAAGTTGACCATTTACATAACTTTAAGCAACATGTATCCAAGAACAGGCTCCCAGAGATTCGCATTCGGAATAAGAAATGCTGGAACCATACCAGCTAAACTAAAAGACATAACAGTTACAATAACCGGCGACGTAACAACGGTTCATTACATAAGAACACAAGGCGAGATAGAATACTGCAGAAGCGACCTGACAAGAGTTTGGAAAAAAAGCTTCGGTAACTGGCCACATGTAGACGGCGACCCATATGAAAAAGACATACCATTAGAGAATTTAGAAGCAACACTGGACTATTTGCTGGTTGGAACGGTGCTTGATGTCGGCCAGTTTCTTGGATTTGGAGGAGATGAAACTGAAGAATCCGGCTGTTTGGGCTTTGCAATGCATGCAACAGCGCCCGAAGGCACAGAAAACCAGACAATAACGATTGCCATAACATTCCAGTTTGAACAGTGGAACGCGCCATAAGCAGCTAAGCTATCACTATCCATTAACTTAAAATCCCCCATTTTTATGTTCCTTATCATGTTAAAATTTGGAGTTGAATCATGCCGCGTAAAGTCTTCCTCGCATTAATCCCTGTCATATTAGCATACGCCATTTTAACCGTATATCCAGCGGGACTAATAACTTACTACCTATCCATCTTATGCTGGAGCCTCGCAGCCCTAATCACCCTAAAAATTTGTGGAACTGAAAAAGTCAGGCTGTGGTCCAGAAAACAAGTAATAACAACAGCGCTATTAACAGCAGCCCTCCAAATCTCAGCTCTAATAATCACGGGGCTATTCACAAGCTTTGGAAAAAGCCCATACGCTTTTACGCCAACAGCCATAGCCCTAAACATCGCCTATTTCCTATCACCCATAATCGCCAAGGAACTCTCAAGAGCCTATTTAATCAAATCATGCCCAAGAAAAAGAATTTTCGTGGCAATAGCCCTAACCGCACTACTCTACACATTCATCACCATACCACTAACAAGGTTTACAACACCAAAAACACTAACTGAAACAGTCAAATTTCTCGGCTCAGACCTCCTGCCAACCCTCGCCCAAAACATATTGGCAACATACCTCACATTACTTGGCGGACCAGCAGCCTCCATAGCCTATTTAGGCGCAATTGAAGCCTTCGAATGGCTATGCCCAATACTTCCAAACCCAGACTGGACAATAAAAGCCCTAATAACAACGCTCATACCAGCCATAGGCTTCGCCTCAGCAAGCCAATCCGTTTCGCCATTCACCCTCATGCGCTACGGAATAATAACAAGAAGCGAAGCCACCCACAAACCCCCACGCAAAACCAAAAGATTCTTACCCATATCGTGGATGACAATAGCCCTAATAGCCATAATCCTGCTATGGGGCTCAACAGGCTTATTGGGATTCAAACCAACAATAATAGCGAGTGGAAGCATGAGGCCAACGCTTGACGTAGGCGACATAGCCATAGTGGTCCCAACACCGGTTGAAAAAATCAAGGTAGGAGACATAATCCAATATTGGAGGGTAGGCGAGCCGGCACCAACAATACACCGCGTAATAGAAATAAACCGGGCTGGAGGCGCAACATACATAGTAACAAAGGGAGACGCCAACACAGCGCCAGATGAGCCAATAATGGCGACAAGAGCACTAGGCAAAGTGGTGTTTACAATTCCAAAAATCGGTTGGATAAGTATATACCTGAAAGAGGCAGTCGCAACCGCTTGGAGCTTCCTCGCAAGCAACACGCAAGCAGCGTACGCCATACTTGGAACACTACTAATCGCCTCGACATACGTAATCCACAAATACAGAAACCAGCCATTAAATAAACTGAAAAGGAGACTAAAAAGGTGAAAGCCAAGCTCCCAGCAACCCTTTTTATGACAATAATTGTATTGCTCAGCATAAGCTACAGCTACGCATACAAAAACGGCGGAATAAACATAAACCCAAACAAAAACTTCAACGTAGC
>CALDGA010000186.1 GCA_937942085.1 uncultured Flavobacteriales bacterium | reverse complement strand
AACTTGTTCCATATTTCTGGTCTATTTCGTGGGTTACTATGGATAAAGCGTTCAGGGCGTCCATGGCCATACATCTTTGGATGCAGCAGCACTGGCGGGCATGCATTCTAATCATTTGCACCTTCTTGATGAGGTCGTCGGGGCTCTGGTTAATGTGGGTGAAGCGGTTCACCACCCTGCCGGTTAAGTGCGACTTTGCAGTGGTAAATTGCTGGTATCGAGGGTCGTGGGCCAGCTCATAGGTTAACCCAATAACGTCAATTTGAGGTTTAAGTAGAGGGTGGTTAACCCGATCCTCAATTTTCTCGCCAAACATGTAGATTTCGGGCTTCTGCTTCTTCAAGCCCTCAATAAATTGCTCTTTAGTCTTCAACGGTATGAAACCTCCTAATTGTGGAATGATAATTTGCCACGGAAATATGTTTTGCCTTGTCTGAGACGAGTAAATGTATAAAGAGTTTGTGTGAAAAACTCAATTTTCATGTTTTGCCTTGAGAGGCGGAGCTTATTTATGTTTGCCATTCGAAACCCATTTTTCGTCCTAAAGCGAGCGGGTAAGAAATAGTAAAAATTTTTTAACATTGCACCTCCTTGGATTTTGTTTTCTTGGAGGTGGCGATGTAATTTGCGATGTTCAACTCTACGCGATAGTTTCGCTTCTCAAAAAACTCAAGAACCGCCTGCGCCACCTCTTCCTCCGACCAAAACAGCCGATTAGCCAAATACTTCTTCAACTGCTTGATAATCTCCTCCACAGGATTCAGCTCCGGGGAATACGCCGGGAAGTAAATCATCCAAATCCCCGAATCCACACAAAAACTCGTCACCCCACCTGCACGGTGACTACCCGACCGATCCCACAACAACACAAATCCTGAATTACCATTCGCCTCGTAAACCGCCTCCAGATGCTTCTTAGTCATGTCCGCACCCAAACCCCGCCCCAGAGTCACAACCACCACCCCCAACCGAGAGATGGAAATGAAGACATCCACACGCTGGTGGTAGTCTCCCATGCGCGTCTTCACCACAGGGGTGGTTCCCCTAGGGGCAAACACCCTCTTGAGCCTGGTCTCCAGGTTCACAGTAGCCTCATCCTCAACCCACATGTCACAGGAAGATTCCGCCAAGGGGGTTCCTACATTTTTTTCCACTCTTCAACTTCTTCCTCGTCAGCGGCGTAGCTACGTGGCCGGGGAACCAAGCTTCGAAAACCCAGCCTGCGGATAATCCAGTAGATGTGTTGGGGGTGGTAGCTCACCCCATAAGTCCTTTTTATATAGTCCAGGAGGAGGTCTCTGTTCCAGCCCTGAACCGGGTAGCCGAAGTTCTCTGGGCTCTGGAGCAAAACATCTCTGAGTTGCTCCCAGTCTATTTCCCGTGGGCGACCGGACCGAGGCTTGTCACGTAAACCGTCGATTCCTTCCTCGTTGAATCTCTTAACCAAGTTTCTGACGGTGGCGCGGCTGACCCGCTGCTGGCGGGCAACTTCCTTCACCGGAACCCCCTCCCAACGGGCAAGAATTATGGCCATTCGCTGTTTGACCCTTGCGTCCTTTTCTCGGCGATGCAACCTACAAAGCTCCTCATACTCCTGTTTAGGCCGTGTGATAGATAATGCTTTATTCATAAGAAAAAAAATACACAACAAAGTCAAAAAACTTTTGCTATTTATTATAGTATTTCGAAAAGTTTTTGAATCATTCTTCTGTGGTAATGATTATGACAAGAAAGGGTCTCGTGTTACGTGAGGTACCATTGCCATTGTTGGACGCTGAGATCAGAAGGGTTGAGGAGAATGATGCCGACCCGCTTAAGAACCCCGCTCACTGGCGTTTAGCCCAAAAGTACCTCAAACGCCTGCGTGCAATCAAGCTACTTCTAGAGGGAAAGCCTCGCAGGGAAGTTATGAGAACACTTGGCATCGGCCGAAGCAGTTTGTACCGCTGGGTGTGTTTGTGGAATGCAGGAGGCTTTGAGCTGCTTAGCCCGGTTCCCCATACTGGTCGTTACCCAAAGGTTGGGCGGGAGGGGCTTCGGATGCTTGACCAGGACCTCCAGAAGCCCCCCACGGTTTTTGGTTTTCGTGAGGATGCTTGGAGCACTCGTCTCATTATGATTCACATTGCGGCAAAATACGGTGTGCGTTACCATGTCTCTTCAATCTATAAGCTTATGCAGCGGTTGGACTACAACCTGCGTACGCCCTATCCTGAGGATCCTCGTGGCAACCCGAAGGAGGCCGCTTTTTTTAAGGAGAAAGTTCTCCCGGCCCTTATAAAAAAAGAAGAAGTTGGAGGAAAAGGGTAGAAGAGTGCTGATACTTTACGAGGATGAGTTCATCATTACCGTCAGCATGCGGTCTCGGAGGATTTGGACAAAGGAGGAGAAGCCCCGGATCAAGCGTCGCTGGGGGCGGGGGAAAGAGCATCGTGTGGCGTTATATGTGGGGGTCACTGTTGAGAAGGGAGAACTAGTCAATCACACCGCTAAGAGTGCTAGTAACGATGGATTCTTACGCTGGGTGAAAAAGCTAAAGGACCGCTTCCCAGAGTATGCCGTGATATACATTATTCTCGATAATGTTAGGAGCCACAGTTTGGGCATAAGACCCGACCCCGCAAAGATGGACTACCTGCCACCGCTACCGCCGCCACGCGTGAAACTGGTCTGGCTTCCGAAGTACACGCCGAAGCTCAACCTGGCAGAGCAGCTGGGTAGAATCATCAAACGGGAACTCAGCTATTGCTACTTCGAAAACGGCGTAGAGATAGAAGAGGTGTTGCAACGGTACGACGGCACCCACTATCCCACGATAACAAAAAATACAGCAAAAATGTGCCAATAACTTTTCGAAATACTATACAGCCCAGCAAAAACGTTTTGTTCCGGAACCCCTGTATACGTTTGCTGTGGCTAGACCCATTCCAAGAACGATTGTAGTGAAGAACACCACGGAGAATATTTTGAGTTTTTTCAACCCCATTCTCCCCTAAACTTTTTTTCTGGTGCTGAGGCAGTGCTGTAAAATGTTGGACTTGTTTTTGGTGCGGTAAGGTTGACAGAACCCCGGTTTAGCGGGGGAACATTGGACGGTGAATTATAGACTATCCCTTCTCAAATCCCGCAACAACCTCAACACGCACAATAACTTTAGCCCCAACAAATATATTAAATTTTCGCTATTAAACTATTTATTTATTTATACTTATTTTGTGGTGGTTATTTATATTTGGAGAGAGATGCTAAATGAGGGTTTGAACTATATTTTGGGTAGGCTTTCTAATTCTATTTTTTGGGTGGTCGTCTATTTTCGGCATCTTTTTGCAAAATTTTTTGTAAGAGATAACATTTGTTAAGAGGTAGGGAATAGGTTTATGGACCT
>CALDGA010000185.1 GCA_937942085.1 uncultured Flavobacteriales bacterium | reverse complement strand
CATCAATTTGGTCATATGCCTGAAAATCACCAAAGTATTTTGTAATCGCTGCTGTCAATGTCGTCTTACCATGGTCAACGTGACCAATCGTTCCAATGTTGCAGTGCGGTTTACTACGATCAAATTTTTCCTTTGCCATCGTGGCCTCCTTTTAAGTTTTGCCTTCGAGATGACCTCAGTGGCAGATTTCTAATTATGCAAATTTCGCTTGAATTTCGTCCGAGATGTTTTGTGGCACTGGATCATAATGGTCGAATTGCATTGTAAATTGAGCTCGACCTGACGACATCGAACGCAAATTATTTATATATCCGAACATATTAGCAAGAGGTACGAAAGCATTTATTGCCACAGCATTACCCCGAGGCTCCTGACCAGTTACCTGGCCCCGTCGAGAAGTCAAATCACCAATTATTCCGCCTGTATATTCCTCAGGAGTAACAACCTCTACCTTCATCACAGGCTCCAAAAGCTTTGCACCGGCCTTTTTCATGCCCTCTCGCATTCCCATCCGCGCAGCAATTTCGAATGCAAGGACAGAAGAATCTACATCATGGAATTTTCCATCGATTAAGGCTACTTTAAAATCGATAACGGGGAAGCCGGCCAACGGACCGCTGTCCATGACAGAATTTATTCCCTTTTCAACCCCAGGAATATACTCTTTTGGAACTGCTCCACCCACGATACGGCTTTCAAATGAATATCCCTCGCCTGGCGCTGTGGGCGTAATTATCATTTTAACTTCTGCAAACTGACCAGAACCACCTGATTGCTTTTTATGAGTATACGTATGCTCAACTTCATGCGAAATTGTTTCTCTATAGGCCACCTGCGGTGCGCCAATGTTAGCCTCAACTTTGAATTCACGCTTCAATCGATCAACTAAAATATCGAGATGGAGCTCCCCCATCCCCTTCATGATGGTTTGGCCCGACTCCATATCAGTCTCTACTCTGAAAGAAGGGTCTTCGGCTGCCAGTCTTGCAAGACCTTGGGACATTTTTTCTTGGTCACCTTTGGTTTTGGGCTCTACCGCAATTTCGATCACTGGCTCTGGAAACGTCATGGTCTCTAAGACAACGGCCTCTTTTGCATCGCAAATAGTATCACCAGTAGTTGTGTCCTTAAGACCGGCCAAGGCGATAATATCTCCAGCGAAGGCCTCGTCTATCTCTTCCCTGTTATTTGAGTGCATCATCATCATTCGCCCAATACGTTCTTTCTTGGACTTAGTTGAATTCAGAACGGTATCACCCTTGTTCAGAACCCCGGAGTAAACACGGGTAAACGTTAAAGAGCCTACGAAAGGATCGTTCATTATTTTAAAAGCAAGGCCGGAAAATGGCATGCCGTCATCCGCTCGGCGCGCAATGTTGCGTTCTTCCGCATCATCCCCGGGCGCAAAGCCCATGTAATCAACGACATCCAACGGACTTGGAAGGTAGTCAATAACGGCGTTCAGTAGTGGTTGAACCCCTTTATTTTTGAAAGCAGAGCCGCCTAAGACCGGTACGAATGAAAGACTCAGAGTCCCTTTTCTTAAAAGGTCCCTTAGTGTATCGACATCAGGCTCCTCACCCTCCAGGTATGCCATCATGGCATCATCATCCATTTCGACAGCAGCCTCGATCATCTTACCGCGCCACTCTTCTGCCATACCTTTGAGACTATCACGAATATCAGCCTGAATCCATGATGCTCCTAGATCTTCGCCTTGCCACAACCATTCCTTCATTGTGACTAAATCCACAAGACCTTCCAGTTCTGTTTCCGCACCAATTGGAACTGCTACTGGCACTGCCCGCGCTCCAGTCCGATCTTCGATCATGTTCACGCAATTGAAAAAGTCTGCACCAATTTTATCCATTTTATTCACAAAAACGATCCGCGGAACCTTATATCTATCAGCTTGACGCCAGACCGTTTCAGTTTGTGGCTCAACGCCTGCATTAGCATCCAAAACACATACAGCACCATCTAGAACTGCCAAAGACCGCTCAACTTCGATAGTGAAATCTACGTGCCCAGGAGTATCGATAATATTAAGACGATGCTTAGGGGTGTCTGCCTTCTCTCCGTCCTCGGTTCGCTCCCAAAACGTAGTCGTAGCAGCAGAAGTAATTGTGATGCCACGCTCCTGTTCCTGTTCCATCCAATCCATGGTAGCAGCGCCGTCATGCACCTCACCTATATTGTGGGATTTTCCTGTATAGTAAAGAATTCTCTCAGAACAGGTTGTTTTGCCAGCATCAATGTGAGCCATGATACCAAAATTACGATATAACTCTAATGGATATTCTCGTGCCATTTTTTCTGCCCCTACCTTTACCAGCGATAATGACTAAATGCCTTGTTCGCATCAGCCATTTTGTGCGTATCTTCGCGTTTTTTTACTGCAGAGCCCCTTGAATTAACCGCATCCATCAACTCTCCGGCCAAACGCTCTTCCATAGTATTTTCATTTCGACCACGGCTTGCGGATATTAGCCAGCGAATAGCCAAAGCCTCTCTTCTCTCAGGTCGAACCTCTACAGGGACTTGGTACGTTGCACCACCTACCCGTCTAGACCTAACCTCTACTGTCGGCTTGATATTATCCAAGGCCTCATGGAACACTTCTACCGGAGCACGCTTTAGTTTTCCCTCAACGCGGTCAAGGGCATTATATACAATTTTCTCGGCTATGGACTTCTTACCATCCACCATGAGATTATTCATGAACTTACTAAGCACACGATCTCCAAATTTTGCATCTGGAAGAATTTCACGTTTTTCGGCCGCATGACGTCGAGACATATTCTATTCCCCCTATTTAGGCCGCTTGGCGCCGTACTTCGAACGACGTTGCTTTCTATCTTTTACGCCTTGGGTGTCCAACACTCCACGCAAAATATGATAACGCACACCAGGTAAATCTTTAACACGGCCACCTCTTATGAGAACAACTGAGTGCTCTTGTAAGTTATGTTTTTCACCAGGAATGTATGAAATAACTTCATATCCGTTAGTAAGCCTAACTTTCGCCACTTTTCTCATGGCAGAGTTTGGTTTTTTTGGTGTAGTTGTGTACACCCTGGTGCACACACCCCGCTTTTGAGGACACTGTTCTAAGTGCATTGACTTGGAACGCTTTATCTTTGGCTGTCGCGGCTTACGTATCAGCTGTTGTATTGTAGGCATTCAGGCATTCCCCGTTTGGCTCTTACATTTTATTTTGCACCTAGCAAAAGCTAGATGCGACGAATTTTTCGCGCTTTATGTTCACACAAACGCAAATGCCGCTTTTGCTCCCATTCTTGCGAGAACTAAGCGGTAGGTTTCCAGAGGATCGGGGCACTACCCGGATCTTGACTACTACATATTTGGATTCGAAATGAGATACCCATCCGATTTACGCGTGCGTATATGAGGAGTCGGTTAATTTGTCAACAGTGGGGGATTTTTTATTTATCAAATAATTAAATGGCAGATGACCAGCAGAATACAGAAAATAAGCTATCACAGTCTCAATTAATTAAAAGAGCACTGAACGAGCCCCGACTAGTAGAACGTAAGAACGATTGTTAGACACTTATAGAAAAAACCCGCGGCAAGACCACGGGTTTTTGTAACCGTTTTTCTATTTATTCTGCCTCTGACCCAACAACTTCTTCCGAAGAGGGAGCCTCCAACTGAGCCGCAGCATTTTCTTCCTCAATCCTAGCGTCTATCACGACTTTATCTCGCGCACTAGCTATACGCCGAACTCTCAATGCTGCACCGCCAGTACCCGCCGGTATCAATCTTCCCACAATCACATTTTCTTTCAAACCAACGAGCTTATCCTTTTTACCCTGAACAGATGCCTCGGTTAGTACCCGAGTAGTTTCCTGAAAAGAAGCTGCAGAAATAAATGAGCGTGTCTGCAAAGACGCCTTAGTAATACCTAACAGGATAGGCTCACCTTGTGCTGGTCGTCCACCTTTAGCGAGAGACTTTTCATTAGCAGCAACAAATTCAGCCTTATCAACATGCTCTCCTTTAAGTAGGGTTGTGTCACCGCTTTCAGCAATTTCCCATTTCTGTAGCATTTGACGAACAATAACTTCTACATGTTTATCGTTGATTTTAACACCCTGCAAACGATAAACATCCTGAACCTCGTCAATCATATAATTTGCAAGCGCTTCTATACCCATAATTGCAAGAATATCATGTGGCGCAGGATTACCATCCATAATATAATCGCCTTTTTGAACGAAATCACCTTCCACCACTGGTATATGCTTACCTTTTGGCACCATATATTCCACGGGCTCTAATGTTTCATCAGCAGGCTCGATTGTAATGCGCCTTTTATTTTTATAATCACGGCCAAATCTTACGTAACCGTCTATCTCGGCTATAATTGCATGATCTTTCGGACGCCTAGCCTCAAATAACTCAGCCACACGCGGCAAACCACCTGTGATATCTTTGGTTTTAGCCCCTTCCCGTGGTATTCGGGCGATCACATCGCCAGCTTTAATCTCCGAACCATCTTCAATAGATAAAATAGCATCTACAGACATCGGATAAGTTATTGGATTGTCAGCATCATTGCGAACAGGCTCCCCGGCTTTATCCACTAATATTATTTCAGGCTTCAAATCATTTCCTTTGGGAGCAGCACGCCAATCGACAACAATTTTTTGTGTCATACCGGTTGCATCATCGGTTTCTTCTCGCACCGCAATACCGTTTACTAAGTCAACCAATTTAGCACTACCCGCCTTTTCAGCAATAATAGGCAACGTGTATGGATCCCACTCAAACAACTTATCACCACGCGATACCTTAGCACCCTCTTTTATGAAGATTTTTGAACCATAGCCAAGTTTGTGACTTGCTCTTTCATTTCCCTGCTCGTCAACGATTCGAAGCTTCATATTTCTACCAACAACCAATGTTTCTCCGGAGGAATTCTTAAGTGTCATGGGGTTTTCGTAAGATATGACACCATCCTGGCTAGCTTCCAGAAATGATTGCTGCCCACCTTGAGCTACGCCACCAATGTGGAAGGTTCTCATTGTAAGCTGAGTGCCAGGCTCACCAATAGACTGTGCTGCTATAATTCCTACCGCTTCTCCAACATTTACTTTCGTACCTCGAGCAAGATCGCGGCCGTAACAATTTGCACAGACACCTTCCTCCGCCTCACAGGTCAGTGGGCTTCGTATTCGTGCTGACTGCAATCCACACTCATCAATACGATCTGCCATGAGCTCGTCTACCATATCACCCTTGGCGGTTATGACTTCCCCATTTTCTGGATTACAAATATCCTCCGCAGCGATACGGCCCAAGACACGCTCTGATAACGACGCAACAACTTCTCCATCATTCACTGCTGGCTCTGCGGTTATAGAATTCTCGGTACCGCAATCCTGCATTCGTACTATGCAATCCTGCGCCACATCCACCAGACGACGTGTTAGGTACCCGGAGTTAGCAGTTTTTAGAGCTGTGTCAGATAAGCCTTTCCTTGCCCCGTGAGT
>CALDGA010000184.1 GCA_937942085.1 uncultured Flavobacteriales bacterium | reverse complement strand
ATAAGCGTGAGGTCTCTGGTTCAAATCCAGATAGGCCCACCATTCTGTCTTTTTATGGGGATGTAGCTCAGCTGGGAGAGCGCCTCGTTCGCAACGAGGAGGTCACGGGTTCGAGTCCCGTCATCTCCACCAGGGTTGTTTAACTTTTTTGTTATTCTGCCTCTCTCTAACATTTCGGGTTAAAGTTTCGCCAGGATTTCAATAATCACTCGGTCAAGCTCAGACATGCCCTCATGTTCAATTTTAGCGACGTTGTCGACGGTCTTTTCAATTGAAGGATGAAGTATTCCCTGTGGTACAGTTGCTCGACTTCCTGTTATGGCAAACAAAGCTGCCAAGTAAGCTTCGAACGAGCCAGTTCCAACTTTTAAAGAACATGTCTCCTTGGCCCCGTCACAGATCATGCCGGCAGTATTTACAATGACAATTCGCATTGCTTCAGCCATTTGTTCTGCACTACCCCCGAGGAGATATGTAATTCCTGCTGCAGCACCGGCACCCGCAGCAATGACGCATCCGCAAACTTTAGATAGGCGCCCTAAACGGCTCTTTACAAAGCTTGTCGAGAGGTGACTTATGACTAGTGCTTTAGCAATTTCCCTCTTGCTTTTTTCTAAAGCTTCACCGACGAGCGCTACGGGTAGAATTGCCGTGATGCCGTGATTTCCACTTCCAGCACTACTCATGACCGGAAGCTTCACCCCGGACATTCGAGCATCAGCTGCGGCGTGACAAATCGTTCGGATGAAATACCCTAGGTCCTCGTTAATCTTTTGTTCCTTCAGAAGTTGTCGCATCCTTTGTCCAAAAGAGAAGCCATCATCATTCTTCTGGAGAAGACCGTAATTTGCTACCTCCATATTCATCGAGATTCCTTGAAGCACATACTCCATGTCCTCTTCGTCCATCTCGTCGGCGATTCGAATAAGTTCCACATATGAAAGTTTTTCCATGGCTTCGAAGGGTGACAACTTTTCTTGAGACTTACGAGTAACGTCGACGAAAACTGGTTTACCATCTTTAACCACTTCAACGACATTGGTGTGTTCATCAACAATGAGAACACTTGCCCAATGGAAGCCGCGAGTGACCTTGGCATGAATGTATACCCCATGCTTACTGGGATCGCACGAAATAGTGACTCGACCTTCTTGAAGCAGTTTTTTTGCTGCTTCGAGGTCCCCTAGGGTGCAGTCTTTGAGAACCTCGAGAGAGTATGAAGATTTACCGCATAAAACTCCAAGAGCAGCAGCAATGGCATTGCCCCGGGCACCTCCAGTACCAGGAATGACCACCGCAATACCATTTTTATAGACATTATCGCTTAGGTTAACTTCGATGGATACGATATTCTCAGGAGGAAGTTCTTCATTCGCCCGAGCAGTAGCAAGTGCGACCGCTGCAGGTTCAGTACAACCTAAGGCCGGCTTTACCTCACGAATCAGGAATTCTTTAAGTGAGAACATCTCAATCATCCCGTTTCTTTTTGGTGATAGACAGTCGACAAACCCCTTCTCCTGCAGCAATAGTTTTCTGAAGTTCCATTGAGAATTCTGGAAAAGTACTTATAATCCCTCGGTCCCCCTCCATGGCAATGTCGCAAAGCATTTTTATTTCCTCTCTGTTTTGGGTAAACTGGCACCAGGCTGCTACGAGTGGACAGTAATGGAAGTCGATAACCAGGCGATCTTCGGTAAGTTCGACGACGTCCATTTCAAAAATTTTACGCACTGTCTCGTTGGCAAATTCTTTTGCGAACTCACGTAAGTCTCCACTTTTTGTAAAACGGGTATTTCCGTGAAAACATCCGCAACGAAAAATGGCTGCTCGTGCTAGTTTTTCCCAATCCTTAGGATTTACCTTTCTAAACTCATCGATCAATAAATACATCCAGGTTGCCCTGTGCTCAATAGCTTTTCGTAAATCTTCGACATGCTTATCGGTGACAGTTTTTTCGTTTTTAATCGTCATTTCTTCTTCCTCCTTTCAATTTAACAACTCAATCCAAGATAGGCGCTTTTTACTCGTGAATCGAAAGCCAGATCTTTGGCCTTACCCGAAAGAACGATTTGTCCTAGCTCAAGTACATACCCCCGATCGGCGATTTGCAAAGCCATGTTTGCATTTTGCTCAATAAGGAGTATAGTTGTCCCCATTTCACGGATACGTAAAAGCAGTTCGAAAATTTGTTCCACAATAACCGGAGCGAGACCCAATGATGGTTCATCAAGCATCATGAGCTTAGGTTGAAGCATAAGCCCACGACCGATGGCTAACATCTGTTGCTCTCCACCACTAAGGGTTCCTCCAAGTTGTTTCCGCCTCTCGCGGAGTATGGGGAAAAGCATATACACTTGTTCTAGGCTTTCCTCTAAAACACGCCTTTTGTTTCGTAAATGATAGTTTCCGAAGACCCCCATGCGCAGATTTTCTTCAACTGTTAAATAAGGGAAAATCTGACGTCCTTCAGGGACATGACATAGCCCCATTTGCACAATCCGATGAGGTTTTTCGTTGGTGATATCCCAGTCATAAAAAGTGATTCTTCCCGAGCGTTTTCGTATGAGGTTCGATATCCCCATGAGGGTAGTGGTCTTTCCAGCACCGTTGGAACCAATAAGGGTTACAATCTCTTTTTCGTGGACTTCAATATTTACCCCCTTAAGAGCCATGATGTTTCCATACGAAATCCAGAGGTTTTCTACCCTAAGCACTGGAGTTCCTCTCCTCCTCAAGTCAGGTCTGATGACCTTCCAAGATAGGCTTCTACGACCTGTTGGTCTTTCTGGACTTCTTTTGGGGTTCCTTCGCAGATTTTCTTACCATGGTTCAGAACGATAATTCGGTGGCACACGTTCATGATGAGTTTCATATCGTGCTCAATGACCACGATGGTCAGTCCCCATCCGTTGAGTTGTCTTATGAAAGAGACTAGGTCTTCCGTTTCTTTAGGGTTCATTCCTGCCGCTGGTTCATCAAGTAGAAGAACTAAGGGATTTGCTGCCAGAGCCCGAGCAATTTCTAATTTTCGTTGCATGCCATAGGGTAGGTTCATTGCCAAATTGTTTGCTTCTTGGGCTAGTCCTACTTCTTTAAGGATGCGAAAACTCTCCTCGGTTACTTTGTCCTCGTCACGACGAAATACAGCCGTGTGGGCAAGGGCATCCCAAAGCCTTGTACTCGTTTGGGTGTGAAAGCCTACTTTCACGTTATCAAGAACAGTCATGTGTTTAAATATGCGAATATTCTGGAATGTGCGGATTACTCCTAATCTGGCTATCCGTTCTGGAGGTAAGTTGGTAATGGATCGTTTTTGAAAGAACACGTCTCCCCTGGTGGCCCTAAGAAAACCAGTGATCACATTAAAGAGCGTAGTCTTACCCGCCCCGTTTGGTCCGATAATGCCGCAAATTTCTCTTTCCCATATTTGCATACTCACGTTTTCTAAGGCCCTGAGTCCACCAAAGTGCCGACAGAGATCTCTCGTTTCAAGAATAGGAAACATCGACCTCAGACTCCTTGGTAAAAGAAACTTGAAATGATTCCCTTGCGGTTTCTATTTGGCGAAGAAAGACACTTCCAGCAATTCCTTGCGGCCGGAGGTGAATTGTAAGGAGGATAGCCACGCCATATATGATAAGACGGTACTGAGCGATGGTTCGGAACGTTTCAGAAAGGATGGTTAAAAATGTTGCTCCAAGAATTGGTCCAAGGAGTGTCCCCTGACCGCCAAGAAGAACCATGGCTAACATCGAAAATCCTTCATCAAGAGTAAAACTATCGGGACTGATAAAACTGGCGAAAGAAGCATAGAAGCATCCAGCAATACCAGCCCAAAAAGCTCCGTAAGCGAGATTAAGAAGTTTGAATCGGAATACTTCGATTCCCATGGCCTGAGCTGCAGCCTCATCTTCCCTGATTGCAGACCAGGCCCGACCGATACGTGAGCCGAGGACTCGACTCGTCAAAAAGAGCATGAGAGCATTGATTCCTAAAATCAGGTAGTAGAAATGGGCATTACTTCGGAACTGCATACCCAAAAGCTCAGGGGAGGGAATGCCTGGAATGCCCATAGGTCCTCGGGTAAGAGATTGCCAGTTCAGAACAGTCAGACGAACGATTTCTGAAAAACCAAGAGTCGTCATGGCAAAGTAAATACCCTTTAATCGTAAGGTGGGTATACCAAGGAGAAAGCTCGATGTTGCTGCAGCAAACCCTCCTATGGGAAGCAGAACCCAAAAGCTTAAACCAAACTTCTTGGCAAGAATCGCCGATGTATAAGCACCAATACAGTAAAAACCGGCGTGCCCGATGTTAAACTGTCCAGAGTACCCGTTTATGATGTTGAGGCTACTCGCTAAAAGCACATACAAAAGTGCTATCGTGGCTACGCGCAAGAGATACTC
The DNA here is from genome assembly GCA_937942085.1 of uncultured Flavobacteriales bacterium. Classification (GTDB taxonomy): domain Bacteria; phylum Bacteroidota; class Bacteroidia; order Flavobacteriales; family Schleiferiaceae; genus UBA10364. Next base: position 6,264 of record CALDGA010000184.1, on the reverse strand, counting down.
GTTTTTGAGAAAAAGAGGTATGGCAAGCGAGATAACGGCGCCAAGTCCTATGAGAACAATGCTCTTCCTCGCAGGTTTCATGATAGCTCTACTCCTCTCCGACCCATAATACCCGAGGGTTTTGCAATGAGAACGGCAATTAAAATTAAGAAAGCGACAATATCTCGATATCCTGAAGAGAGCATTGCCACGGCAAAATTTTCGAAAATACCAAGGAGGAAACCACCGATGGCTGCTCCGGTGATGCTTCCAAGACCACCAAAAACGGTCGCTGTGAATGCCTTCATGGCCATTGAAGCACCCATTAAGGGATGGATGGCGTTATAGTACATTCCCAAAAGTACTCCTGAGATTCCTCCTAGGCCACATGCTAAGGCGTTCCCTAGGAGAATAGCCCGGTTTACATCCAATCCAAGAAGGGCAGCGGCTTTCTTGTTCATTGATACTGCCCGCAATGCCATACCGAAATAAGTCTTGGTAATGATCCTCTGGAGGAGTAGACAGAGCCCAAAAACAACAGCGAAAACGAAAACCTGAGTATAAGCAATGCGAATATCTCCAAGGGCAAAGAAACGGTTTTGGAACATGTCAGGCATGAATTTCTGCTGTGTTCCAAAAAGGACTTGTGCAGAGCTTCTCAGGGTTATAGATAAACCAATAGTAGCAATTAGAGCTACTTCTCGGCCTCTTTGCTGAAAAGGCTGATAGCAAATCTTATTGACCACAACGCCCAGTATCCACGAAGCTGCAAAACCAGCGAGAAGCGCAAGTGCCACGTTCCCACGGGACAAGAGTAAAGTGTAAAAGCCAGTGAACGCACCGTAAACAATGACTTCACCGTGAACGAATGTCACTAAACCTACAACTCCCAAGATAATCGAGTATCCAATAGCCATAAGGGCGTAGATGGAACCTTGGGTTAATCCGTTGAGGAACTGTTGGAGAATAAACACCCTTTTCCCCCCCTAAAGAAGCGCTGGTCCTCAACAAAAGGACCAGCGCTTTACAACTAATCTCTTGTGTAATCCCTTTTAATGACCCACTGGCCATTTTCAACAACCATAATTTTGTACTTGCGAACTACGTCGCCAACAGGAGTGAAGGTGATTGAGCCAGTAATGCCCTGGAAGCCTTTCGTTTCGGCAAGGGCATCACGAATGGCTTTTCGATCGAAACCAGCCCTTTTAATTGCTTCAGCAATGAGCATCATGGCGTCATAGGCACAAGCAGCGTGAAGATTTGGATCACGACCGGCTCTTTTACGAAACTCTTGGATAAATTCCTGTACTCGTGGATCGGGATCGTTTAGTGCAAAAAAGGTATTGGTCACCACGCCTTCAACTGCTTCTCCTCCAAGCTTGATGAAGCTATCAGAGAAAACCGAACTTGGAGCGAGGAGTTTTACTTCCCATCCCATCTTGCGAATTTGCTGGCATATGAGCGAGCCTTCGTTATACATTGCCGCTATGAACAGCCCTTCGGGATTAGTCTGACGGATCTTAGTCAGGATGGCGTTAAAGTCACGCTCACCTTCTAAGAATGGTTGCGCCATAGTTACCTTGATACCATTTTCTTCAGCTGCCTTGGCAAAGCGATCTTTAGTTACATTTCCCCAGTCGTTATTGATGTAAATAATTCCTACTGAGTTGATGCCTAGGTATTCCTTTGCGATGTACTTAGCATTGAATGGTCCTTCTGCGTCCTGAGTGCCTACAATACCGAACATGTATTTACCGGAGGGAGCAAATTCGGGATGTGAAGCAGTGGGTGAGAGTTGGACTACACCATATCGTTCATAAATCGGTGCTCCGGCTAGAGAAGCTGTGCTGGTAAAGTCACCGATAACTGCAAGGATTTCGGGGTCCTGGGCGAAGCGTTGAGCGATAATCGCTGCCTCTTTTGGGTCACTTTTACTATCCATAACAATGACTTCAATGTTTTTTCCGCGTATTCCTCCCATGGCGTTAATTTTTTCCGCTGCCATCTGTACTGCGTACTGAAAGTTTTCCCCAAATTCAGCATAGTTTCCGGTTATTGGTGCAGAGAGACCGATTTTGATGGTACTTGCGGCCATCACCGTCGAGACAACAAAAAAGAGAAAAACCAGAACTACCAGCACAAGCACTCTGGGTTTCACAATTTCGTCACTCCTCTCTAGCTAGAATTTGAGAGATGCATTTGAATAAGATGTACACCGACGTTGCACCGGGATCTTGGTGTCCCACCCCCCTTTCTCCAAGGTATGACCCTCGCCCTCTTTTTCCAACTAAAGCAATTGTAGAGAGCATTCCCTGTTTAGCTGCTTTGGTAGCTGCATTAAAAGCTTCGAGCAAGGATTTTCCTTGAGATGCTGTTTGTTCAAAAGCATACACAGCTGGTTCGAGTGCGTCGACCATCGTCTTATCGCCGACTTTTGAATTACCCTTTGCTTTTACTTCATCAAGCGCTTCTCGAAGAGCTTGCGCGACATTTGAGGGACTAAAGGATCCCAACTGCTTAAGAGAATGCCCAATAGTCCGTATGACGATTCCAAAGAGGAGAGGACCAGAGCCACACCCGGAGTGGATCATGGCCCTGCCAAAGGACTCGATGAGCTCGAAAGAATTTTCTTCCGAGGCTTGAACATTTCGTAATGCTTCTTCCATAGCTTTTTTGAGATTTGAGCCATGTTCAGCATCTCCTATGACACTATCCAAATTGTTCAAGTATTCCTCGTTTTCAGTTATTACTCGGCACATTCCTTCTAAAACTTTGAACAGTTCTTCTCTCGAACAAGTGTTCAAGATTTTTGCCCCCTTATGAGAAAGGTTGAATCCAGGCTGGAGCATGGCATGGATAATCAAGGAGGGTTTTGAGTTCCTCGTCCACTTTAAATAGAGTGATCGAAAAGCCAGCCATGTCTAAGGAAGTCATAAATTCTCCCACAAAACTTCGATACACAGTAATTTTTTTGGAAGCAAGCATTTCAACTACGTTTTGGAAAGCGATGTAAAGCTCCATGATTGGCGTTGCTCCCATTCCATTCACAAGCACCACTACTTCGTCACAAGCTTCTAGGGGGAGATCGCTAAAAATATGGCTTAAGATCTTTTCCACAAGGTGCCGAACAGGACGAATTTTCTCTCGACGAATGCCTGCTTCACCGTGGATGCCGATGCCGAATTCAATTTCATCTTCGGCAAGATCGAAGTTTGGCTTAGGGTTACCTGGAATAGTACACGGGGTAAGGGCAATACCCATACTGCGTATCGAGATAGACGCTCTTTCAGCGAGTGCGTGCACTTCATCAAGGGATTTCCCCATTTCTGCTGCCGCTCCAGCGATTTTGTGCACAAATATTGTTCCCGCAACGCCTCGCCGTTTCGAAACTTCCGCAATAGCCACGTCATCGGCAACCACGATTTGCCTTGTTGGAATCCCCATACTAGAAGCTTCTTCAGTAGCCATGTCAAAGAGCATGCGGTCCCCAGTATAGTTTTTCACCACGAATAGTACCCCTCCTGGGTTTCCACAATGCTTTAGGGCTGCTAGCACATCGTTAAAGGATGGAGCAGCAAAAACTGATCCGGCTATGGCTGCATCCAAAAGCCCTTTTCCTACGAAACCGGCGTGAGCTGGTTCGTGACCACTTCCACCTCCGCTGATAACCGCGACTTTGCCTTTCTCTTTTGCTTGTGTTCGAACTACTACCTGGGTTTTGGGCAAGAGCGAAATGAGCTGAGGATGTGCTTTTACCATACCTTGGAGCATTTCCGTAACAACCTCCTTTGGCTCGTTGATTAGCTTTTTCAAGCGTTTTTCACTCCTTTCATTAGTATTTCACTTGTACCAGAATTGGCGAAAGGCAAACCGATCCAAAGGCCAATTGCTACCTTGTCTGTAGAATTCTGTAATTTATGAGGAGTTTCAGAGCTATACATGATTGAGTCGCCTTCGTGACACTTGATAACACCATAATCTTTAATGTGAACTTCAATGGTTCCTTCGATAACGTAACCAAACTCAATGCCTTTGTGTGTGGTGAAGTCCTGCGTTACGAAGTGAGGTTGAAGAGTCACTAAGACAGGTTCGATAAAACTTTTTTTAGGGAAGAGGAAACGAATAGTTTGATTTTTGTCTAGGTTGATTTCGATTTGCTTTTCTTTAGGAAACAAAAAAACAACCTGATCGTTGCTTTCTTCTTCAAAAAGGCTTGCTAAGTGGATTGAGAAGAATGAGCAGAGGCGCACCAAACTTTTAACCGAAGGATTAATTTTCCCGTTTTCTAAGAGACTTATGAACCCAGCGGAGAGACCAGTAGCTTTTGCTACTTCCTCCAGAGTCAAGCCGTACTTCAATCGTTCCTGTTTGATTCGACTTCCGATTTTACGCAGCTCTTGAAGCAACATCTTTATCACTATCACTCATTTTACATTTAGTTTATTAAAAAGTCAAGCGATATTTTTGATATACTAAAACACCTTTGAGGAGAATTTACAAGGAGTTTTTATTACCCCCCATTTTGATTTATTTTCTGTTTCGAATCTACGCGTTTAATGGGAATTTTTGATCGAGTCCGATTTGTGGTGTACGATGCTCCTGGCAGATGATGGTTGTTAATCAGGCAGCGTGCTTAGCCTCATCCTTCATTGTTGCACCATCTGGCACTGCAAGGCTGGCTCTCCACCGCCAGTATTCTTCCGTATCGAAGTAGCAGTGACCGGTTGACCAGGCCTTGTCCATCTCCATCAGCACAGCCCCGATGAGCCGTAGCGCCGATTCCTCGTTCGGGAAGATGTGGATGACACGCTCCCGCCTCCGCACTTCCTGATTGAGCCTCTCTACGCCGTTCGTGGTACTCAGGCGCCGTCGGTACTGCTTGGGCAGGCTCATCACGGCCATTGCGTCCTCGAACCCCGCCTCCAATCGCTTCACAGCCCTTGGAACCCGAGACCCGTAGTCCCGCACGATATCTTTCAGGAGTTGCCGGGCGGTCGCCATGTCGGGTGCGTCGAAAACAAGCCTCAGGCGTCCGTGGAGTTCTCGCTGCAAAGACTTGGGCGAGATTCCAGGATGTTCCGCATAAAGTACGTCTGGCAGCGCTGCCATGTGGCACCCTGAAAGTGCGTTGTAACGTCCTTGACCAGCCCTTTGTGGTCGTCTGACACCACAAGATCCACCCCTCTCAGCCCTCTACCCTTCAGCCACCCGAAGAAATCGGACCAGCTTTCCTCCAATTCGCTGTCGCCTACCTTAAGCCCCAATACCTTGCGGTAGCCATCCCTGTTGATCCCGGTCGCAATCATGACGCTTTGCATTCGTACCCACCCGCCCTTCCTTACCTTGATAAACTTACCTTCCTGGTTGAAACACCGTTCACCACCATCTCCATCATGGCCAACACTAACGCCTGCTCGCTCCGCTGATGCCTTTCGACGTGGAACGCTGAACACTAGTTTCCCGATCCGCGTCGTAATCGTCTTATCCCTGTGGCCATTGCAGTAGCCCTGCCGCTCTTCTGTCCGCTCATACGGCGCCGCTTTCAGTTGTTCAGTCAACTTTGCCTCGAGTATCCGATTTACCACCAACTCAACCAGTCTGGCCAGTCCATCGTCCCTCGTCAACAGTCCTTGAATTGCGTTCCCATCTACTGTATCTACTGTAATCTGGTATTGGGCCATCCTCCACACCTCCGGTAATGTTTGTCTTTCAACCGTTCATCCACCAGAGAGGGTGGCCTTTCCTGCTGCTACCACCGCCTATTCCTTTTTACACCATGTTACGGACTCTACTAAAACTTGGCCTGGTGGAGAAAGAATATTTCTTTATGGGAAATTTACAGTGCCTTTTCTGGAGTCCATAATTACTGATTTCGTATCACTCTTGTTGCTTTTCGAAACACAAAAATCAATCACAAGCAATTTAGCTACTGCTTTTAGAGGCTTCTTTGGTCTTAATGAGGTGACCATAAGTGCCTTCCTATTGCCCCAGTTGAAGGCGATTCTTGAGGTATAAAAAGCAACAGAAATTTTTCCTAGGGCCTCAAAGTACCTTTGGATCGCTGTACTCTTATTAGTGAGTTAAGTTACATAGAACATTCGAGAAAGGTGGGCCTATAGTTCAGTTGGTGAGAACGCACGCCTGATAAGCGTGAGGTCTCTGGTTCAAATCCAGATAGGCCCACCATTCTGTCTTTTTATGGGGATGTAGCTCAGCTGGGAGAGCGCCTCGTTCGCAACGAGGAGGTCACGGGTTCGAGTCCCGTCATCTCCACCAGGGTTGTTT
>CALDGA010000183.1 GCA_937942085.1 uncultured Flavobacteriales bacterium | reverse complement strand
TCCTAATGCCGGAAAATCGAGTCTGCTCAATGCGCTATCGGGGCGTGATTCAGCAATTGTCACCGACATTGAGGGGACAACACGAGATGTCTTGAGAGAGCAGATACACATTGATGGCATGCCACTGCACATTATCGACACCGCTGGCTTACGTGATGCACCTGATCGAGTCGAACAGATCGGTATTGATCGCGCTTGGCAGGAGATCAAAACGGCTGATCGTATCTTAATGCTCGTGGATGCTAGCCACTCAGAGACAACGGATCCACAAACGCTGTGGCCTGAGATGGTCGAAAAACTCAACGGTGATCTGAGCCATGTCACCTTAGTTCGCAATAAAATCGACCTAACAGACGAGAGTACTAGTCTTGAACAACAGGGTGAAAACACACTGATTAGACTCTCAGCCAAAGATGAGCAAGGCATTGATCTGCTTCGGGAGCATCTAAAGTCCATTATGGGCTATCAAGGCAATGCTGAAGGCGCTTTTATGGCGCGTAGACGCCATATGGAGGCTCTAGAACAAGCACAGGAGCTATTAAACACCGGTCTTTGGCAGTTAGATACCCAAGGTGCTGGTGAACTTCTGGCGGAAGATCTGAGGCAGACACAGCAGGTGTTAGGTGAAATAACCGGTAAAGTTTCAGCGGATGACCTGCTTGGAAAGATTTTCGGCTCTTTCTGTATCGGTAAATAGTTTTCCACAATCCAAAAATAGAGTTACTCACAGATAAAAGGCGAATGCTGAGCATCTGTTGTGGATATATTCAATAGTTATCCAAAGAATAGCTCACAAAACGCGGTAATAATTCTTCGATTGTGGAAAAACTGTCAGACTAACCCCGAGTAATTGGACGATTAAACTGTGAATAAAATAAATTGTGTATAACTAGCCTACTTATACACAACTCACACACAACAAATGTTCAAGCTATTCGCGCTTTATAAGCGGGTTATAATTTCTACAAACTACTGTTTTTATTGATTTTTAATCAGTTAATAACAGAAATCAGCCTACTTAAATAATATTAAAAATAATAAACTCTCTTTATATATTTATTTTATTTTTTATTTATCTACTCTCACTCTACAAACAGCAGGTTGGCTATTTTTTAACCATTTCTTCAATGGCAATCCCTAGGTATAATCCGCGCCATATTTCTGTCTAGGTTTGAAAAGGCAGCTAAGAGGTAGAGAGTGGATTATCCAGATCGTTATGACGTGTTGATTATTGGTGGCGGTCACGCTGGCACTGAAGCGGCATTAGCATCAGCACGTAAAGGGGCTAAAACCCTGCTATTGACTCACAATATTGAGACACTGGGTCAAATGTCATGTAACCCGGCCATCGGTGGTATTGGTAAGAGTCATCTTGTTAAAGAGATTGATGCACTGGATGGTGCGATGGCTCGTGCTACCGATAAGGGCGGTATTCAGTTTAGAACGCTTAATGCACGCAAAGGTCCCGCTGTGCGTGCCACACGTGCACAAGCGGATCGTATTCTTTACAAAGCAGCCATCCGTTCTATTCTTGAAAACCAACCTAACCTCGATATCTTTCAGCAGGCGGTCGATGATCTCATCGTAGAAAATGATGAAGTTCGCGGTGCTGTGACCCAAGCTGGCATTCGTTTCTTTGCAAACAGCGTTGTCTTAACAGCAGGTACCTTCCTTGGCGGTTTGATTCACATTGGTATGCAAAATTATCAGGGTGGTCGTGCCGGTGATCCGCCTTCATTACGACTCGCAGAGCGTTTACGTGAGTATCCTCTTCGCGTTGACCGTCTCAAAACGGGTACACCGCCACGAATTGACGCACGCAGTGTCGATTTCTCAGTGATGCAAGAACAACCTGGTGATACACCAACGCCTATCATGTCGTTTATGGGCCAGGCGAGTGACCAACCAGAACAGATCAGTTGTTACATCACGCATACCAATGAGCGGACACACGAGATTATTCGAAATAACCTTGATCGCTCGCCGATGTACTCTGGGATTATTGAAGGGATAGGACCGCGTTACTGCCCTTCCATTGAAGATAAGATTCACCGCTTTGCGGACAAAGACTCCCACCAGGTTTTCGTTGAGCCGGAAGGGTTAACCACGCACGAGCTCTACCCAAATGGTGTCTCAACCAGTTTGCCATTTGATGTGCAGCTTGAGGTCATCCGTTCAATGCGCGGTTTTGAAAACGCTCATATCACACGTCCGGGTTATGCCATCGAATACGATTATTTCAATCCTCAGGATTTGAAACACACACTTGAGACCAAAGTGATCTCTGGTCTCTACTTTGCCGGTCAAATCAATGGCACAACAGGCTACGAAGAGGCGGGCGCACAAGGGTTGTTGGCCGGTATGAATGCCGCTGCTCGTGCACTGGATCAGGATCAGTGGTATCCGCGTCGTGACGAAGCCTACATCGGTGTCTTGGTTGATGATTTGATTACGCATGGCACATCAGAGCCCTACCGTATGTTCACCTCCCGTGCTGAATACCGTTTGGTGTTGCGAGAAGATAATGCGGATATTCGTTTGACCGAGATCGGCCGCAAACTGGGTGTGGTTGGTGATGATCGCTGGACCGCCTTCTCGACTAAACGCGATCAGATTGATTGTGAAATGGCACGGCTCTCATCGACTTGGATTCAACCAAAGTCAGCAGAAGCGGCTGCATTGGAACCCAAGCTGAGTTCACCCTTGGCACGTGAGTACAACCTTGCTGATCTGGTAAAGCGTCCTGAACTTAGCTATGCCGATATCAAATCCATTAAACCTTCTGAGGTTGAGATTGAGGCGGCGGCTGAAGAGCAGATTGAGATCTCGATCAAGTACGCCGGTTATATTGATCGTCAGAAGCAAGAGATTGATCAGATGCGTCGTCAAGAGAATACCTCTTTGCCTGAGGACTTCGATTATGATGCCGTTGGTGGTCTCTCAAACGAATTAAAATCTAAGCTAGAGCATGTCCGCCCGGTGACTATTGCTCAGGCTTCAAGGATTCAGGGCATGACGCCAGCGGCTATCTCGCTGTTATTGGTTCATTTGAAGAAACTTCAGCTTCAAGCTAAGGCGGCCAGTTAATGGATTACAATCCAAAAAACGATTTAGAGTCAGGTCTAAGTAGGTTAAACCTGTCTGTATCTGAATTACAGGTTGAGCAGCTGTTGGCCTACTTAGGGTTGTTACAGAAATGGAACAAAACCTACAATCTGACGGCGATACGCGATCCAAAACAGATGCTGATAAAACATATTTTGGACAGTGTCGCGATTGCGCCCTACGTAGAAAAAACCGACCTTATCGACGTCGGTAGTGGTGCTGGGTTACCTGGAATTCCTATGGCCATTCTTAATCCTGATATGCCAGTTGTTACTCTGGACAGCAACGGTAAAAAAACTCGGTTTCAGCATCAGGTAAAAGTTGAGTTGAATCTATCGAATTTAGAGGTGGTTCATGGTCGGGTTGAGGCGTTTGCGGGACGTACGTTCCAACAAGTTACCTCTAGGGCCTTTGCTTCTATCGAAGATATGGTAACGTTAAGCGCTGAGCTATTAGCCGATCAGGGTCTGTTTCTTGCGATGAAAGGCCGTTATCCTGATCAGGAGTTGGCAGATCTGCCAAATCAG
>CALDGA010000182.1 GCA_937942085.1 uncultured Flavobacteriales bacterium | reverse complement strand
TGGGATACAATAATAAAAGTTAGACATCTTCCAGAACCCGATGGAGAAACACGCATTGCGGAGTTAATCGAGGCTGTAGGTGGGGACGCAGCAAACGTGGCAACCACTTTTGCTCGTCTTGGGGGCTCTGTGCTTATGATAGGAGAAATTGGCAACGACGTTCATGGGCAAGTGGCCTGTCAAAGTCTTTCGGCGAGCGGCGTGGACGTTAGTCGGGTAATGGTTGCGCCGGATATGCCTACAGGACGGGTTTACGCCATCGTGGAGGAGGGAAGACAGCGACGACTGCTGCATTGGCGTGGTGCGAACATGTTGCTACGTTTGACGGAAGACGACTTGAGCCGCCTTCAAGAAAGTCAAGTTATTTACGTTGCTGATCCGTTAGCTACGACATTACAGACTATCGTGCGGTGGTATGAAGAAGGAAGACTTTCTTCTTGCCTTGCGTTCGATCCAGGAATGGCGACAGTTGTTGAAGGGTTTGACTTTGTAGCCCCTCTCTTAAAATACGTTACTGTATTATTTATGAACGAACCGGAGGCGCTAACGCTTACGAAATGTAAAAAGCTGGAAGATGCCATCAGAGTACTTCAGAAAATCTGCGAAGTCGTGGTAATAAAGCTTGGCGATAAGGGTGCCATCGCGATGCAGGGACAAACATTAGTGAAGAAACCAGCTTACCCAGTAGAAGCTGTTGATTCCACCGGATGTGGGGATGCTTTTAATGCGGCTTTTCTTTTTCGATGGTTGCAAACATCCAATCTAGAGGAAGCTCTGCAGTGGGGAAATGCTGCGGGTGCTGCAGTTGTTCGTAAATTGGGGGCAAAGATGCCAACAAAGGCGGAAGTTTTGCAAATAATTGAAGATGGATATGAGCGAACTGCTTAGGAAGCGCAAACCGATAATTGGTATGGTACATCTTCCTCCTCTTCCCGGGTCTCCTGCTTATAAAGCGGAACCACTTAAAAGAATCGTTTCTTTTGCAGTTGAAGAGGCTAAACTTTTGGTAGAAGGAGGTGTGGATGCTGTCCTAGTGGAAAACTTCAATGACTTTCCTTATACGATCGACGCTACCCCTCAGCCAACTTTGATGGCGCTTTCTGTAATCGCTTACGAGGTCAAACAACACGTTGACGTACCCGTTGGTGTGAATATTTTGCTTAACGATGCATTTAATGAGTTTTATATGGCATGGACATTGGAGTTGGATTTCATTAGAGTGGAAGGTTTTGTCGATACAGCATTTTCCGACCTCGGTATTATTCACCCTGTCTGTGCCAAATTGCTTCGACTTCGCTCTGAATACAAAGGAGAGAATATCGCGATCCTTGCAGATGTGCAAGGAAAACATACCAATGTAGTCCCAGCACGTCCTTTGATCGAATCCGTTAAAGACGCGATCGAACGAGGCAGAGCTGACGCCGTTGTTCTGACTGGTGAACGGACAGGCAGGCCGATCGACCACAGCATGTTGCGAAAAGTTCGCGAGTCTTTCCCTGAAGCACGCATTTTCTTAGGCAGTGGCTTAACAGCTGAAACGGTAGGTGAACTGCTGGCAATTGCTGACGGCGGAATTGTAGGGACTTATTTTAAAAAAGACGGATGTATACGCAATCCAATCGATATTGCTAGAGTGCGGAAGTTTATGCAGGTTGTAAAGGAGCTTCGAGAAAGGGCGGGATGAAAGTCCTTTTGGTGGGTGGCGGAGGTAGAGAACATGCTATTGCTAAGGCTATTCTCAGATCGAATTATTCCGCTGAACTTTTTGCTTACTTGGACATTGCAAATCCAGGAATAACGCGAGTAGCTAGCGACTACAGTTTGGGATCACTTAATGACATAGCTTCTCTCGCTGTTTATGCAGAACGAATCAAGCCGGATATTGTTATTTTCGGCCCCGAAGTTTGTCTGGCTGGAGGAGCCGTTGACGTTTTAGAATCCAAAGGAATGAGGTGTTTAGGGCCGACTAGGGCTCAAGCACGTATTGAATCGGACAAGTCATTCATGCGCAATTTCATGAAGCGTTACGTTGGGCGTGGAAGCCCGAGATGGAGAGTTGTAAGAGATGCAAATGAAGTACGGGAATTTCTTGCTCTCTATCCGAATGCGGTTATTAAACCCTTCGGCTTGACAGGAGGAAAAGGTGTAAAAGTTCTTGGTCGGCAATTACATACCCATGAAGAGGCTATGGCTTATGCTAATGAACTTATCTCCCGTGATGGAGGATGTCTTTTGGAGGAACGAGTGCTCGGCGAAGAATTCTCGTTGATGGTTTTCACTGATGGCAAACGGTTATGTCCAATGCCACTTGTTCAAGATTATAAATATGCACACGAAGGCGACACTGGACCGATGACAGGCGGAATGGGATCGTATTCTGATAGTAGTCACCTCCTTCCATTCGTTACCCAAAAAGATTTTGATAACGCGCTTTCTATTATGAACGACGTTATTCGTAATTTGTCACAATTGACCAAAACTCCGTATAGAGGAGTGCTTTATGGCCAATTCATGAAAACCGAGCACGGCCCAATTTTGATAGAGTTTAACGCCCGCTTTGGCGATCCCGAAGCTATCAATGTTCTTGCACTGCTAGAAACGGATTTCTTAGAACTCTGCCTTTCCATAGCAGAGGGCGAAATGGTTGACAGGGTGCACTTCCGACACCAGGCCACCGTTTGCAAGTATCTTGTACCCAAAGGCTATCCTGATCAACCAATGGCTAACATTCCCGTTCTTGTCCCAGAATTTTTGCTGCATTCGCTCAATCCAGAAATTTATTTAGCCTCTGTTAATGAAAGTAATGGGATCATCTTTACTACAAAATCAAGAACGCTAGCATTGTTAGCCGTAGCAGCAACCCCTTGGGAAGCTAAAAGGATCGTGGATGAAACACTAAATTCATGGAATCCTGAGGGGCTATACTATCGAAGAGATATCCCGCGCTTAGGAGGGATGTCGCAAGGCTAAAATCGAGAACCTATATTTATCGGCACGATATATCATTTCCGTCCATTCAATAGGAGTATTATTTTTGAGGTACACAACACCCTCCACTCGCAAAAGGGGGGCTCCAGGTTTTACTTGCAAAAGCTCTGCGATGTGCGCATCAGCGAGAATTGGTTCAATGACATGCTCGGAGCGCCAAAGGTGCAGATGGTAGATGGTTTCCAAAATATAATACAAGGATTGCTGTTGTAAATCTACCTTTTCAATTCCTGGCACGTATTTGTATGGTAACACAGAAGTATTTAAAGCCATTGGCGATCCATTTGCCAGTCGAATGCGAGCGATGTGAAACACCGTATCCTGTTCATTTATAGCAAGGGTCTTTGCCATTACTTCTCCTGCTTCTTCCAGTCGACAATAAAGAATGCGGGCACCAGGCTCCAGACCGAACTCGCGCATGTCTTCAGTGAAACTCGTCAAGCGTGACAACGTTTGCCGATATTTTTTATTCGCTACAAATGTCCCCTTACCTTGAATCTTGTTCACCCATCCTTCCAACATCAATTCGTACAAAGCCCTTCGCACAGTCGCGCGAGAGACCTTAAATTGCGCCGCTAACTCATGCTCCGAAGGGATTCGATCTCCCGGGGCGTAATCCCCTCGCATAATGACGTCACGCAACCATTTTTTGATGTCTAAATATCTCGTTATTCTATCTGGTTCCATAGGTAACATCCTTCAAGCATCCTAATTATGATAACCTGCGTTGTTTTCTCTACAACGTTAGGTTCCTGGGAGACCTTTCGTTCCATGTTTTTATCGCTGCCGCGTGCGAGGATCTACGAAGTCGCGCACGGCGTCTCCGATTAGATTGAAGCCTAGCACAGTAAAAAAGATGGCCAATCCGGGAAAGAGAGGAACCCACCACGCTGTGAGTAGATACAAACGCCCGCTAGCAACCATTCTTCCCCACTCCGGAGTCGGAGGCTGGGCTCCTAATCCGATAAAGCTTAAGCTGGATGCCAGAAGAATAGCATAGCCTACGTCGAGGGTTGCTTGCACAATGAGAGGAGAAAATGCGTTTGGCAGCAAATAGCGAAGGAGGAAGCGCAGCCTTCCGACCCCGATTGCGCGCGCAGCTTCGATGTACAGCTCATTCTTAACCGCAAGAACTTGAGCACGCGCTAAGCGCGCGTACCACGGCCACCAAGTGATTGAAATTGCAATCATAGCGTTTTGTAGACTAGGGCCGAGCACAGCAGATATTAGCATAGCGAAAGTCAAATAAGGAAAAGCCAAAAAAGCATCGGTGAACCGCATAAATACATTGTCTATCCAACCTCCAGCCAGCGCACTTGCTACTCCCAATAAGCTTCCGAATACAAAAGAAATGCTAATAATAACTAACGCCGCATAGAGAGAAACACGTGCTCCAAACAGTGTTCGGGTAAAAATATCCCGCCCTAGCTCATCTGTGCCAAAAGGATGGCTTTTTGAGGGTGGGCGGAGGCGTTCAGCAGGTTTGGTTTCAAAGGGGTCATAAGGCGCGATCAACGGCGCTAACACGGCCGTGAGGCTGATCACTATAACAATAACTGCGCCTAAAAAGCCCAAAGGATTCTTACGTGGCCCAAAGAACATCATATACGCGTTGAGTTTCCTCAGCATCATGTGTACTGAATTCTCGGATCTATGATTGCGTACAATACATCGGCTAACAAGTTTATACCAATATAAATCAAAGCCGTCACTATTGTAATGGCCATAATAGCATTTACATCTAGCACAACAGCTGACGTGTACGCATAAGTGCCCAATCCCGGCCAGGAAAAGATGACTTCGACAAGCAAAACGCCGCTAAGAAGTGACCCTATTTGAAGAGCGGTAGCAGTGATAATTGGAATAAGGGCGTTGCGTAGTGCATGGCGTAGCAGTATTATTCGTTCGGGCATGCCTTTGGCTCTTGCGGTTTGAATGTACTCCTCCCCCAATACCTCCAAAAAGCACGATCTGGTCATTCGAGAGACCACAGCTGCTGAGCCGTAAGCCAAGGTGACCGCTGGCAATGCAAGATGATGCAAAGCGGAAGCCAAAGCTCTCCAGTTACCTGTTAGCAAGGCATCGACGATATAAAAACCTGTAATGGTTTGTGGAGGCGAGACAAAAGGGCTTATCCGACCGCCTGCTGGAAACCAGCCTAATGCACGATAAAAAACGAGCTGAAGAATAAGTCCTAAAAGAAATATAGGAAACGAGACACCGGTTAGAGCGAATAAACGAACTGCATGATCTAGCACACTATTACGGTGAATTGCCGAGAGAATACCTAATGGAAATCCCAGGCAGATTAACAGGACAGCAGCGCAAAAGGCTAACTCTAAAGTAGGGATTAAGTAAGTCTTTAGCTCAACACTCACCGGCCGTTTGTACCAAAGAGAAACCCCAAAGTCTCCACGAATTAAACGTCCCATATAACGAGCATATTGAACCCAAAGAGGCTGATCCAAACCATACAGTTTACGGATCTGCTCCACTTGCTCTTGCCGAGCTTGTGGGCCGGCTGCTGTACGAGCGGGGTCTCCAGGCGCTATATGGACGATAAGAAAAGTGATCAGGGTGAGTCCCCACAAAGTAACAAGCGTTAAACTAAGTCTCCTAACTAAAAAAGCCCACATTTTTAGGGGAGGGGGCAACTTTTTAAAGCCCCCTCCCCCTGTAATTCGGCCTCAGCGATCTATCCACATGTCGTAGAGGTAGAAACCCTCGGTGTAGATCGGGCTATAGACATATCCCTTAACCCAGTCACGCATCGCGACGCGTGTTGTGAGATGATAGAGTGGAATATCTGCGACATCAGCATAAATGAGCTCTTGCACAGTAAGTAGCTTTTGGCAGCGAAGTTCTGGGTCTGTCTCTACTTGGGCTTGGTCCAAGAGCTGGTCCACCAGAGGGTTTTTATAGAAACCGATGTTGAAAGCTACAGGAGGCCACTGACTGGAGTGGTACATTGGATAAAGATAGTTAATCACGTCTGCATAATCAGGCCACCATCCGTTGGCCACTATAGCGGGATGCTCTTCCGGAGAGGCTACGCAAAGTCTGTCCCACAAAGAGGGCCAAGGAAGCTCGATGATTTTGAGCTCAATCCCCAACTTCCGCAGAGATGCTTGCAATAATTCCCCAACCATACGTCGATCATCGTGGCCAGATTCAAACATGTATTCCAGTGTGAACCCACCATAAGGATAACCAGCTTCCGCCAAAAGACGGCGGGCTAGATCGAGATCTTGCTTGAGCATCGGTAGTTTGTCGTTGTGGCAAGGCAAGCCTTTCCCAGCAGATCCTTGCATTTGTATCGCATGGCCTAACAGCACGTTTTTTATCATTGCTTCGTAGTCTAGGGCGGCGCGGATTGCTTCGCGAACACGACGATCGGCTGTTGGTCCCGCAGCTGTATTGAACCGTAAGTAAGTAGCATGCAGTGAAGGCTCTTCGATCAGACGAATATGCGGATTAAGTTTGAGGACCTCCCAATCATCCGGGGAGATATTCATTGCAATATCAACATCGCCACCCTCAAGGAGAAGCCGCTGGACGGCAGGCTCAAGGACGTAGCGGATTACAACACGCTTCGGTGCTTTCTCCCGTCCTTTCCATCCACGCCAGTATTCATCAAAACGCTCGAGGATGATATGTTGACCCTTTACCCACTCTACAAAACGATAAGGGCCGGTCCCAACCATGTTCTCAGAAAGCCAGGCCTGGGCGAAATCACCCACGTCGTGTTCCAGGACCGCGGTTGGGCTAACAATCCCTGTGCCGAAAATGTTCGCCAACACCTGGAGAAACTCCGGATAGGGATGTTTAAGGGAAAACTGCACCGTGTAATCATCAATAACATCGATTTGCTCAATAGGGGCGAACATCCAAGCTGGCCCTAAGTTCAGCTCCAGAACGCGATCAAAAGAGAATTTGACGGCTGCGGCATTAAAGGCTGTGCCGTCATGAAACTTGACCCCTTGCCTTAAGTAGAAAGTCCAGACTTTTCCATCAGGAGATACTTGCCAAGACTCGGCAAGTTCAGGTTCTACGCTTGTGGAGCCCGGGGCGTAGCGGACTAGCCGCTCATATACTGCTAGAAAAACGTTGATAGAGGCGGCTTCATAACAGACACCAATGTCTAAAGTTGAAGGTTGAAGTCCAGTAGCAATGACGAGTGTTTCTTCCCTAGGGACGGGTTGACTTTCCAACCCCCATCCTACGAAGCCGACCAACAGCAGTAACACCGCAAATCCGAAGGTACAACACCTCTTGCAGTTCATAAGTCACCTCCTTCAACTTCTGTCAATCTTGAGCAAAAGCGCACAAGATGATGTATCTATCGAATCACCTCCTTCCGGTGAAACTTGTTTAGACAAGTATAACCCTTCCTCCTAAACCAGTCAAGTTGTGCTTGAGGATCGGGTTCAAAAGTGACCGGACATCCTCACTGGACTCGAGGGTTCTGATGAGTTTAGCGGCTGTGGCTCCAGGGGTGACGACGAGCTCTGTACAATCGGCAGCACCAGGGGGCACGCATATGCTAAGGGCCTCGCCAACACAAGGAAACCGACGACTTCCTTCCAAGAGATGTCCACCTCCTCGCAATCACAAGATCTTTTGAATTTTAACCAACGCTATCAAGTCAGTAAATTGCCTACCTAAAAGGTATTGCTTCCCCAAAATTTGGGTTACTGAGGTTCACTGGAGAGACTACGACACGCACATGTATGCGGAAGATCCCTGTGAACATTGGCGGTCCAGCATCCCAAGCCAGTCGCAGCGACAAATGCAGGGCTGTCGACAGATTCCCGGCTCGCACCGGCTACCAAGGCAAGTCAGCCATCCGTGTCCTACGCCACGGCAACCCTCAAGGTCGCCTGCGCTGGGTAGCACGCAAAAGCTCCTTTCGAAGGAGCAGGTTGAGAAAACGGTGTTTGAAAATATGCGAAAGTACAGCGTAGCTTGTCAGCCAGGGAGATTTATGTTCAAAAACCTTAAGGTTCTTTACTTTGTATGCTATTGACCAAATTCGGTCAAGAAGTTACTATATGGTGAACCATGAAGGTCCTCGGCTACGCCCGGGTGTCCACGGAAAACCAGGTCAAGTCCGGCTCTCTCCAGGACCAGGTGGAGGAGATCCGCCGCTTCTGTCGCCTTCATAACCATGAGCTTGTGGACATCCTCGTCGATGCCGGTCTGTCCGCCCTTTCCGAGCGGCCCGGCTGGAAGAAGGCCATGGCCATGGCCCAACGGGG
>CALDGA010000181.1 GCA_937942085.1 uncultured Flavobacteriales bacterium | reverse complement strand
TTGATGGCCATGGAAGAATATCAGGACCACCTATTCCTTCCTTTCATGGATAAAACTACGGGGGTCAGTACCTATGGCACGGGCCGATTCATGGATATCACCAAGCCCGAGGGAAGTACCATGGTCTTGGATTTCAACTATGCCTACAACCCATATTGCGCCTATACCGATGGGTACTCATGTCCCATTACTCCTCAAGAAAACTACATCGACATTGAAGTAAACGCGGGAATCAAGGGACCGGAAGGGCATTAATTTAACTCCCCGCCAAGGGACTGCCGAACACGCCAACGGCCAGCTCCGCCCAAACCAAGGCTAAGACCAGAACTACAACGATGCCCCATGCCCAGCGGCTTTGCTTGTTTTTAGCTTTGGTAAGCACAAAGTCTAGCACAAAGCTGGTTCCACCCAGTAAAATAGCGGCGACGATGTAGTCGAATCCCGACCAATGAACTTCTTGGGAAAATTGGCTCCCAATAAATCGAATAAGCAACAATGCACCTGAGGTAATGAGTAGTGATTTGAGACGTGTGGTCATGCGGTATAATTTTTGGTAAAGGTGAGGCCTTATTGGCTATCTAAAAGGTAAGAAAAACTTAAAAGACTAGTCGATTGCTCAAGCAACTACTACTCCGAGGGCATTGCTTACTTTAGCCCTATGCAACCAACCTCCCGTAAATACCTCTGGGTCCTTGGCGCCACCGGCTATGTCGGCAAACATGTCGTGTTTGAGCTTTTGGAGCGCTTCAAAGACGATCCATCTACGCAAATTGTCGCCGTGGGGCACCAAAGTATTCATGAGGAGATCATGGAGCGCACACATTTTCTGATGATTCCGCTTGGGGAAATTGGTCAAAAATGGTTGGACAAGTATCCGCCTTCGGTTGTTTTCCATTGTGCCCGAATGGCAGGAAGCACCGATAGAAAAAGATTCAGCGCGGGGCGCAAAGGAGAAAGGGCCAATCGACGATTAAAGGGGCTTTTGGAGGCACTCCCACACCCGGTTAAATTAGTGTATTGCAGCGGTACGTTGATGTACGGCAATCACACTTCGGCGGTTTTAGAAGGCACAGAAGAACGCCCCATCGCCTATGCTCGAGCGTACGAGCGAGCGGAACGGCCTTGGAAAGAAGACTCTTTGAAAATGGATATCAGAATAGCCTATCCGGCTTGGATTTTTGGGCCAGAATCTTGGTTTGAAGCCTTTTACTTGAGGCCCTTCAAAGCCACGGGAGCAGTAGCGCAAATAGGCGCAGGAGATGCCCTGATGAATTTGGTACACGTTAGGGATGTCGCCGGCCAACTCCTTCATGTTGCCCTTCATGGGGAGCCCGGGGAACGCTACAACCTATATGGCGGCGAAGCGGTTCGGCAGGGAGATTTTGCCGAAGCCGTCGCCTCGACCTTAGGTGGTGAGGTGCGTGTGATGTCCGAGAAGGAATTGGTCAATCATTATGGAAAAACTATTGCCGAAGCCTTGACTTCGTCTATTCCACTGGGCACCAAACATGGGGATTGGAAGGCCCGTTATTCTTTAAAATTCCCAGATTGGCGCACCATGGTGGAAGATGTGGTGGCCAATTATTTGCGAAACTCGTAAAGCATGTATTCGCCTAAGGTACCCACGGTGGTGCGGGACAGGCTGTGGTCCCAGTGCCAGAGCAGCATACGGACCTTTCGCGGGAGTAGTTTGTGAATCTTATGGTAATACCAAGCCGGGAACAAGATGCTGTACCCGCGCTGGTCGACGCACGACAGTGTTGTGGAACGTTTGACTTCACCCGTGGTGTAGCATTTTGACGCGAGGAATTGGGTTGGGGAATACCCGCCCCAAACTTTCTTAAGTCGGGCAAAGGCCCATTTTGGTTTGCCCTTCAATAGTTCGATCACCATGCCTCCCACATACCATTTGTTGACGAAGGTGAGCACCATCCGACCGCCGGGCAACAACAATTTTTCAAGTTCCTTCATCGCCAAACCTAGGTCGTCCACGGTGTTCAAGGCGCCGAAGAATACATAGATCATGTCGTAGCGGACTTCGGAAAATCTGCTCTCAATATCTTCCACACTGCCTTGTGCGACATGGGCATTGGCCAATGTTCCTTCGTCGATCTTACCCTGAGCTATGCGTACCATCTCAGCGCTAATATCCACCCCGTACACTTCGGATTGAGGGTGGGTTTGAGCGAAATGCGTGAGGTCGAATCCAGGACCAAATCCCACCTCGAGCATGCATGAAAATTCGTGCTGACGCACGTGTTCGCGGAAGCTCTGGCGTATGCGCTGCAATGCATCATTTTGCCAATAGCGACGCTCGAAGTCCACGGCGTCCTTATCGTAATAGGCCCCTACCTCTTCGTAATACTGCTCACTCATGGCTTTTGATCATTATCATCGCCCCAAAGGTCCAAAAGAGGAAGGCAAATCCGGGTTGATTCAGGAAATTATTGACGTTCATATGAAATACGTAGGTGGTCAAGCCCAGAACATAAGGCACCCAATGCATCTTCGCGGGCGCCCACAAACCGCGCCCCATCCAAAGCCCCAGCATCAACACAAAGACCAGGGCTGTAGGCCAACCGTTCTCGCTAAGCTGCAGCAATACTTCACTGTGTGCCGATCCTCCCGAGCCTTGCGGCACATCATCTGGATTGCGCACACTCAATCTATTCTTCAGTCCCGCCTCTTGAAAAGGAATGTACTGGAACTGGTAAGTCCCCGGTCCAAAGCCAATGTGAGGTCGTTCTTGGAACATTTTAAGGGCCGATACCCAACGGTTTAATCGTTCCATATTACTGACGTCCGTCTGCACATTCGTCACCGAAAGCGTTTCTTCGAACACATTGGCATTAGGATCATGGCTTTCGACCCTATTGTAGGTAAAGGCCTCGCGAATCTTTTCTGGGCCGACGGCTAGAAAACCGAGTGCTATAATCAAGACCGGCGCAAGGATTCGGGCAGGTTTGGGCAGGCGCAGTAGACCGAGGGCGAAGAGCATCACCACAAGGGATAGCAAGGCAGCTCGGGATTCAGAGAGCACAACTATGGCCACTGCGACCAAGGCAGAGAATAGATTCTTTCGCGCTTTGGGCGCAAGACCAATGAAATATCCTGCGAAAATGGCCGCCACGGCACCCACATAGGTGCTCGAATAGTAGAACGGTTTGAAGATGCCCACGATAGTGATGGGGTTGAAGTCGTATTGGTAGAATTGGACCAAACCCCACAGCGCAACGCCCACGAAAGAAATGAAGTAGTTTCTAATCCAACGATGGGCTTCTTCCCTGCCAAAATTCAAGGTGCCGTAGTAGAAAACCACGACGTATATGGCGTTGATCAGGGTAAACTTTACACTCACTTTGAGCATTGAACTCAGCACTACGGGCAAGATGAACGTTAGGATCCAGACTATGGGGAGCCCATTCTTCCAACCCTTCGGCCATGACTTTTCCCTCACTGTAAACAGCACCACCGCCGTGGCAAGCACGCCTATGCCCCATTCGCCGGGCAACATCATACTCACCGCATCTAAATCCACTTTTACACTCCACGGCAACACCGCCGCGAGCGCTCGTAAGGCAGGGATTTGCCAATTCTTTTCGTGAATAATTACCGCGACCGCAAGGGCTGAAAGCCCAAGAAATACCACGGCCCAATGCTCGGTCCACCACAGCGCAGCGAGGAACGCCAACACCGGCAAAAGAGCTTTGAGAAACCGAGGCGCAAGGTGCATCGGCGTTATTTTTTCATCACATCAACCGCCCAAAGACCTACTAGGGCCAAGATTCCAGCAAGGATACCGGCAGCCCACCAAGGCAGTCCCGCTGGACTGGTCGAAGCAATGGCTTCGGAAATGATATACGAGCGCGGAGCGGGCGCCTGAAGGTAGCCTTTGAGCTCCTCTTGCTTTCGCTGGGCTTGTGTCCATTCCACCACTGCTGCACCGTATTGACGCTCTTTTTGAAAGAGTAGCGCCGCCAATGCTAAAGAATCCGTTTGGGCTTCAAATCGAAGAGAGTCCAGAACTTTTCGAAGGGCTTCGCTTTCGGTGGCCAATTCCTTGACTCGTTCATCCACAAACTCCAAACTCTGTCCCACATTCTGTCGAAGCATCTGCTGCTTGACAGAATCCGTCAACACCACTATGGCGTTCGCCGCATCTGCCGCCAGCTGGGCGTCCGGAGCCAATGTTTCCAACAGCACCGCACCGTTGCGCGTACGGCTGACTTCGTAGGTAGTCTGAGGGCCGAACTTATCCTCGACCAATAATCCAATAGTTCGACTGTCCATTAATTCCAGATGCGCATCCACCTCAACTGGCGAGCCAAAGCCCATCCCGTTTTGGTCGATCTGCTTTTCAAGCAAGGTCAACGGAACGAAAAAGGTGCTTTCGGCTTTGAATTGGGCCGGTTTAAAGAGCATAATAACTCCTGCCGCCAAGGCTACTACAATGGAGAATACTAGATTTTTTCTATTCATGATTGTCCGATTTCTGCGCGAGGTGCGCCAGTAATTGTTCTTCTACGCTATGTGGAAAATACGCACTTACCCCTTCCGATGTATCGTAATAGCCGCTCGCTTTGCGTTGCTGTTCCACGTGTTTCGTAAAGAGGCGATGGGCCTTGCGTTCCAACGCCCGCCCGCCTATGAATTCCAAGGTTGCTTCCAACGGCTTGAATCC
>CALDGA010000180.1 GCA_937942085.1 uncultured Flavobacteriales bacterium | reverse complement strand
GTATCTCCATGGGGTACGCCTACTAAGGGTCATAAGACTCGTAGTAACAAGCGCACGGACAAGTTGATTGTTCGTCGTCGTAACGCTAAATAATTAAGAGGAAACGGCTGTGCCACGTTCACTAAAGAAAGGTCCTTTTATTGACCTTCATTTGATGAAAAAGGTTGAGGCTGCAGTTGAAGCAGGTGATCGCAAGCCAATTAAGACTTGGTCACGACGCTCTACTATCTTCCCTAACTTTGTAGGGATGACGATTGCAGTCCATAACGGACGCCAACACGTACCAGTTTTCGTAACTGAAGACATGGTTGGGCATAAACTAGGCGAATTTGCCGCTACACGTACCTACAAGGGTCATGCAGCGGACAAGAAAGCCAAGAAGCGCTAGGAGATAAATGATGGAAGTCACTGCAAAGCACAAAGGTGCTCGTATCTCCGCTCAAAAGGCGCGATTGGTTGCTGATCAAATTCGCGGCAAGCGCGTAGACGAAGCTCTGAACATTCTAGCTTACAGCCCTAAGAAAGGTGCTGAGTTGGTAAAGAAGGTTCTGGATTCTGCTATTGCTAATGCTGAACACAATAACGGTCTGGATGTTGATGAATTGATGGTTTCTACCATCTTCGTTGACGAAGGTATGACCATGAAGCGTATCAAGCCACGTGCCAAGGGCCGTGCGGATCGTATCCTGAAGCGCTCTTGTCATATTACCGTGAAAGTCGCTGAGATTTAGGAGTTACCATGGGTCAAAAAGTACATCCAACGGGTATCCGCCTAGGTATCGTTAAGGATCATACCTCCACTTGGTATGCTTCTCGTTCTACCTATGCGAAGAACTTGTTGCAGGATCTGAAGGTTCGTGAGTTCCTGGAAAAGCGTCTTGAGCGCGCTTCCGTGAGCCGTATTGACATCGAACGTCCTGCGCAAAACGCACGCATCACTATTCACACTGCTCGTCCTGGTATTGTTATCGGTAAGAAAGGTGAAGATGTAGAGAAGCTGCGTACAGAATGTTCCAAGATGATGGGCGTGCCTGTGCACATCAACATCGAAGAAATTCGTAAGCCAGAATTAGACGCTAAACTAGTAGCACAAAGTGTTGCTGGTCAGCTAGAGCGTCGCGTAATGTTCCGTCGTGCTATGAAGCGCGCTGTACAGAACGCAATGCGTCTAGGTGCCAAGGGCATCAAGATCTCTCTAGGTGGTCGTCTAGGCGGTGCTGAGATTGCTCGCACAGAATGGTATCGTGAAGGTCGTGTACCACTACACACTTTGCGTGCCGACATCGATTACGCTACTTATGAAGCCGATACTACGTACGGCATCATTGGCGTAAAAGTCTGGATTTTCAAAGGTGAAATCTTGGGTGGTATCGACGAAGTTCGTGCTGCTAAAGGTGGCGCCAAGAAGAATGCTAAGTAGGGGATACGTCAATGCTGCAACCTAAGCGCATGAAGTTCCGCAAAATGCAGAAAGGCCGTAATCGTGGCCTGGCGCATCGCGGAAGTAAAGTTAGCTTTGGCGAATTCGGATTAAAGGCCACTGGTCGTGGTCGTATTACAGCCCGTCAAATTGAAGCGGCTCGTCGTACTATGACGCGTCACATCAAGCGTGGCGGTAAAATCTGGATCCGCGTTTTCCCGGACAAGCCTATTACTCAAAAGCCGCTTGAAGTTCGTCAAGGTAAAGGTAAGGGTAACGTTGAATACTGGGTATGCCAGATTCAACCAGGTAAAGTCCTATTTGAAATGGAAGGTGTTTCCGAGCAACTAGCCAGCGAAGCGTTTGCTTTAGCTGCTGCTAAGCTGCCTCTAGCCACCACTTTTGTTAAGCGGACGGTGATGTAATGAATACTACTGAATTACGCGAAAAGTCTGTAGACGAATTGCAAGCTCAGTTGCTGGACCTGTTGAAGGAACAGTTCAACCTGCGCATGCAAAAGGCTTCAGGCCAATTGGCTCAGTCTCACTTGTTGGGACAAGCGCGTCGCGATATCGCCCGCGTTAAAACCATTCTGAACGAAAAGGCAGGTAACTAATATGACGGCAACTGAACAGCCTCGTATGGCCACCGGCCGCGTGGTTAGCGACAAGATGGACAAGTCCATCACAGTTCTAATCGAGCGTCGAGTAAAGCACCCGATTTATCACAAGTATGTTAAGCGTTCTACGAAGATACATGCTCATGATGAGAACAACGAGTGTAACTTGGGCGATCTGGTTACAATTTGTGAAACGCGTCCGATTTCCAAAACCAAGTCTTGGTCTTTGGTAAAGATTGAAGAAAGCGCAGCAAAGGTGTAGAATATGCACCTTTGCTCCACGGGACACCGGTTTTGTGTGGTAAATTGGTTAAAAATTGATCAAATGTGATCGTTTTTAGCCAGTTGGAGCGCAAAACTGGACCAAAAGTTTGGAGTAAACCATGATTCAAACAGAATCTATGCTTGATGTTGCTGATAACAGTGGCGCCAAGCGAGTACAGTGCATCAAGGTTCTTGGCGGTTCTCACCGTCGTTACGCCGGTATCGGTGACGTAATTAAAATTACCGTTAAGGAAGCAATTCCACGCGGTAAGGTTAAGAAAGGTCAGGTACTGAAAGCCGTAGTAGTACGTACTAAGAAAGGTGTTCGTCGTCCAGATGGTTCTATCATCCGTTTCGACGTTAATTCAGCAGTATTGTTGAATGCCAACGACGCCCCTATTGGTACTCGTATTTTCGGCCCCGTAACACGTGAGTTACGTAACGAGAAGTTTATGAAAATTATTTCCCTGGCTCCTGAAGTACTTTAAGAGACCAATCTTAACTTCTGGCCCGCACTGGCTGGAAGGTTAAAGGGAAACGCTTTTTATAAGCACTGCCAGTATATGGCATAACCCGATTTTGAAGCGCCTCTCTCTTCTAGGTGAGGGGGTTATCGAAATCGGGTTTTAGCGTAGGTATATGGCGGCTAAAAAATTAGCGTGTTTCCTTTAGCGGTATGAGGAAGGAAGTAGGAAAGGATATTATTATGCGTAAAATCAAGCGTGATGACGAAGTCATCGTAATCGCTGGTAAGGACAAGGGCAAGCGCGGCACGATCGTGAAAGTTCTTGGTGATCGTTTTATCGTATCTGGCATCAACATGGTGAAAAAGCACACCAAGCCAAATCCGATGACTAACCAGCCTGGCGGCATCGTAGAAAAGGAAGCTCCAATTTCCGCTTCTAACGTTGCTATTTTCAACTCTGCAACTGGCAAAGGCGACCGTGTTGGCTTCAAGATTCAAGAAGACGGCACTAAGGTACGTATCTTCAAGTCCAGCGGCGAAGTAATCGGCGCGTAAGGAGAGTTGAAATGTCAAGATTGAAAGCGTTATACAAAGATTCCGTTGCCACTCAGCTAAAAGATGAGTTGAACCTGGCTAACGTAAACGAAGTTCCTAAGATCACCAAGATCACTCTAAACATGGGTGTTGGTGAAGGTATCGGCGACAAGAAAATGATCGAAAACGCAGTAGCTGATTTAGAAGCTATCGCTGGTCAGAAAGTTGTTGTTACCAAGGCTCGTAAGTCCATCGCTGGCTTTAAAGTTCGCGAAGGTTGGCCTGTAGGTTGTAAGGTGACTCTGCGCGGTCAGCAAATGTGGGAATTCTTCGACCGTCTGGTTGATATCTCTATTCCTCGTATTCGCGACTTCCGTGGTCTGAACCCTAAGTCTTTCGACGGCCGTGGTAACTACTCCATGGGTGTGCGTGAGCAGATCATCTTCCCAGAAATCGATTATGACAAAGTAGATAAGCTGCGTGGTTTAGATATCACCATCACTACTACTGCTCGTACTAACGACGAAGGCCGCGCTCTGTTGACTGCGTTGGGCTTCCCATTCAAGAAGTAAGGTAATAATCATGGCTAAAGCATCTATGAAAGCACGTGAAGCTAAGCGTGCCAAGACAGTCGCTCAGTTCGCCGCCAAGCGCGCCGCTCTGAAAGCGATTATTGCTGACGTGAACGCTTCTGACGATGATCGTTGGGACGCTCAGATGGCTCTGCAGAAGCTGCCTCGCAATGCTTCTCCAGTTCGTCAGATGAACCGTTGTCAAATCACTGGTCGTCCACACGCGGTATACCGCAAGTTCGGCCTATCCCGTATCAAGCTTCGTGAAGCTGCGATGCGTGGTGACGTACCAGGCCTGAAGAAGGCATCCTGGTAATAAAGCTCCTCGGCTGTCGTTAGTGGCTGTCGGGGATACTTTAAGTGGCTGTAGTTGGCGGTTTACCGTGCTTCCAGTCACGCTTTTGGTAAGCG